>JBKBVC010000333.1:0-3070 GCA_046289805.1 Tabrizicola sp. | reverse complement strand
GTCCAGGTTGTCGTTGCCCGCATCGCCATAGAGCCAGTCCAGACCGCCCAGCCCCGACAGCGTGTCGTTGCCCGCCCCGGCAGCCAGCGTGTTGTCCAGCGCGTTGCCGGTGCCGTTCGACGAGAACGCGGACTTCATCAGAAGGATTTCGAGGTTCGCCCCCAGCGTGAATGTGGTGAGGTAGCTCTCGACCGTGTCGGTGCCCTCGCCAGCCGCTTCGACCGGAGCCTCGAGCATGCTGGAGATGACATAGGTGTCGTTGCCGAGCCCGCCGTACATGGCGTCGGTCCCCGCCCCGCCGTCGAGGTAGTCATCGCCTTCGCCGCCATAAAGCGTATCGTCGCTGGAGCCGCCTTCCAGCGTGTCGTTGCCCTGGTTCCCCGTCAGCATGTCGGCACCGGCGTTGCCGCGCATGAAGTTGGCGACCTCGTTGCCGATCATGGTGTCGTTGCCGGATCCGCCGAAGGCGTTCTCGATCACCACGCCACGGGCGATGGTCATGTTGTCCACCAGGCCGCCGATGTCGGAATAGGTCAGCGCGATCAGCGAGATTTCCTGGTTCATCCCGAAGTTCGAGAAGTCGATCGTGTCGATGCCGTCCGAATCGTAGATGGTGAAGGCGATGGGCTGGCCGACATAGACGTTCGGCGTGGCCGGGACCAACCCGGTCCACTGGTTCAGCAGGTTCTGCAGATAGCCGCCGATGTTCGAATTGTAGCCGTAGGTCGAGTTGCCCGCGTTCGTGGCGCCCGAGAAGCCGTAGAGGTTCTGGATCGCAATGATGTCGGCCGGCATGAGGGTCGCGATCCAGGCAAAGCTGCCGGGGACCAGCGTGTTGTCGGTCTGGCTGAAGTACGACATGACCGTCGCGAGCCAGCTGTCGTTGTCATAGAGGTTGTCGACGCCGAAGATCGCGTTGCCATTGTAGTTGCCGGCGTGGCCGAGACCCAGGGCATGCCCGATCTAGTGCATGTAGGTCTGCAGCATGTAGCTGTTGAGGTTCAGTGGCGCCCAGCTGGCCGGGATGTTGATCGTCGACTGGGTGATCCAGCCGTTGGTCGTGCTGAAGCTGGCATAGGCGCCGTTCGGGTCGTTGTTGTCGAAGATCAGGTTCGCGCTGGCCGAGGTGCTGGCGATGAAGGTGATGCCCGTGACCTCGGACCAGGCTTCGAGCGCAGCCACCGCGATGGCCTGTTCGGCCGCCGAAAGGCCGGTGACGTTGTAGGTCAGGGACCGCGCGGGGTTCAGCTGGAACCGGTAGGACGTTCCGCCCCAGTATCCGTTGGTCAGCTGTGCGGCGATCTGATCCCAGGTGAAAGGGGCAGAGACGATCGGGCCGTCCGCGGCGTCAACGTGCTGGTCGAGGCTGGCAAGGGGATCGTTCGGTTAACGGGCGGCGCAAAGCAGGCACATTAAATCAGTTCCTTCGGCTAATGGTTATCGTGGCGCGTCGGCAAGTATCTTGCGGAACAGGTTCATGCGCATGGCTTCGGTCATCGCGGTGTCCATGATCACGAAGCCGGTGGACGGCAGGACGGTCCGTTGGCCTTTTGCGTCGATCCAGACCGGCACCAGTTCGAGCTGGGTCGCGGTGGCGCGGATCACGTCGATCTCGAGGCCGGGCCCCTCGGTCAGGGCGGTGTCCTGCGAGCCCTCGACCCGGTAGCCGGGCTCTGCGCCGAGAACGTCGAGAAAATCCTTGCAGATTTCCGAAAGGCGGTCGGGATCGACCTCGGCCGAGGACATGCAGGCAAACCGCAGCGAATACTGCTCAGGCGCTTCACAACCAGCCGAAACCGCGGACAATACCAGCACCCCCAGACTCATCAGCATCTGGCCCGACCTGACCGCTTCGCACCACATGCCGATACCCCAAACACCCTCGAAGGCTCAGCAAATCATGCGAAACGTTTCGTATGTTTGACAGGCCTACGGAAAATTGCAGGCATCTGGCAATGCACGAGACGCGGCCGCTCAGACGGCGCAGGAAGGTCCATGCCATCAGGCCTTGCGGCGGGGACATTGCCCTGCTGCACCGGCCGCCCGAGACGTGCCCGGCCTCAGAGCCGCTCCAGCTCCTGCACGGCGGTTTCGCGCAAGGCGCGCAGGTCGGCGATCGCTGCGTCCAGGTCATGCCGCTGCCGTTCCAGCGCGACGAGCTGCCGGTCGGCAAGCTGGAGCCAGGCTTCCAGCTGTGGCCTCTCGCCCTTCTTGCCGTAGATCAGCAGCCACTGGCGGATCTCTTCCAGCGAAAAGCCGAAGCGGCGGCCACGCAGGATCAGCTTCATCCGGGCGATCTCGCGCGGGCCGTAGAACCTGGCGCGGCCTTCGCGTTCCGGGGCCAGAAGCTCGATGTATTCATAATAGCGCAGCGTGCGCGGCGTCACGTCGAACCGGGCGCACATCTCCTTGAAGCTGAGGCGGGTCTCGGTCATGCGCAATCCTCCAGAAGCCCAAGCGTAAGGCCCCGTCCCGGCCTGCGCAACGGCTTCGCCGGGCTTTCCGGGGGTTGCCTTCGCCCGGTCGCGGCGGTTTGATGCGCTTCGAGGGACCCATGACCGATAGCAGAGCCACCGCCCGGAACTTCATCGCCGCCCTGCCGCACAGCCATGCGCTGGGGATGCAGCTCGAGGCGATCGGCGCGGGGCAGGCGACGATCTCGATGCCTTACGATCCGGCGCTGGTGGGCGACCCGGAGACCGGGGTGATCCACGGCGGCGCGGTTTCCGCCTTGATGGACACGGCCTGCGGCGCGGCGGTGATGAGCCATCCGCAGGCAGGCATCTCGACGGCAACGCTGGACCTGCGCATCGACTACATGCGGCCCGCCACGCCCGGCCAGACCATCCGCACCAGAGCCGAGTGTCACCACGTCACCCGGTCGGTCGCCTTCGTCAGGGCGGTGGCGACGGATGACGACGAAAGCCGGCCGGTGGCCATGGCGACCGGCGCCTTCACGGTGGAGCGGAAGGGATGAGGCCACCGCCCGAGCCGGTCCACGTCGTCAAGCAGCGGCGCGAGGCGCGGCTGCGCACTCTGGTCGAGGGCGTGCCATACATCCGTTTCCTCG
>JBKBVC010000332.1:0-3097 GCA_046289805.1 Tabrizicola sp. | reverse complement strand
AGACGGTGCGAAATCGGGCCCGGGAAAGACCTGATGGCTGTGTCCGGCGATCACGGCGTCGATCTCGGGCAGCGCGGCAAGCGCGGTCGCCGCATGTTCGGTCCCCTGCTCGGGATCCAGCGGACCGATCCCGGTATGGGCCAGCGCCACGATGATGTCGGCACCTCGCGCTCGCAGCCTCGGCAACCAGGCGCGGGCCGCTGCCAGGATGTCGCGGGTGCGCACGCCGCCGTCGGGGGTGTTGCGGTCCCATTCCTGGATCTGCGGCGGTGCAAAGCCGATCACGCCAACCCGGATCAGATGCGACTGGCCCTCGCGGTCGATGATCTGGCGCCGCAGGATAGCGTATGGGGGAACAAAGGTTTCGTCCCGTGCCGGGCTCTTGCCCAGCCGCACCGCGACGTTGGCGGATACGACGGGGAACCGCGCCTCGGCCAGGGCCTGCAACAGGAAATCGCGCCCGTAGTCGAATTCGTGGTTGCCCAGGGTCACGGCGTCGTAGCCCAGAGTGTTGAACGCCGTGATCACCGGATGCGCCCGGCGTCTGCGGGCCGAGGCGGCATAGTCGGCGATCGGGCTGCCTTGCAGGAAGTCGCCGTTATCAAACAGAAGCGAGTTCAGAACCTCGCCCCGGGCCTCGGCAATCTGCTGCGAGACCGCGCCAAGGCCAAGCCGGGCATTCGGCCGGTTCGCGTGATAGTCGTAAGGCATCAGGCTGGCATGCAGGTCGCTGGTGGCAATCAGCCGCAAGTCCGCAAGGGGGCGTTGCGACGTCCGATCGGCCGCCCCTTCCGCGGATGCCCCGGAGAGATCCCTGGCCGGATCCGATGCCTGGGGCATCCTGGCCCTCATTGCGGGAACGTGGAACATCGACCGTCCGGAAGCCTGTCGCCAGCCCTGATCTGAAGAAGGCACACCCTTCACGCGACTGAACTAGCGCGAGGGTTGTGTCAATGTTGTGGCAAATTGTCGTTACTCACGCGGAGGTTGTGCGATTGCGGCCCGACGTGGATTGCAACCGGCGCAGAAAAGGGCAGAGCTTTCGGACGACATGGAATTTGCAGGACATGCAGGATCGACATGCGGATCGCGGAAACGGTGACCTTCGGTGGATCGGGCCTGGACAGACAGGCGCCCTTGCGCCGCGATGCCGAGGGACTTGCTCGGGCGCTGAGCCTGGGTGCCGTGTTGCCGGTCTGGCGTGGCAAGCCGCTGTTCCGGGGTGGCCGTCCACATTGGGTTGCCGCCGGTCACCCCGTTCTGGCACTGGCCGGCCCGCCTGTGTTTCTGGGAAATGACGGGGGGACACCCCGCTTTGCCGCCGACCTGTCCGACTGGTCGCCCGAGGCGGGGGCCGAAGCGGTGCAGGCCGGCTTCCACGACCCCTCGGCGCAGCGGCATCCGGCCGTCGAGGAAGAGGCTGGCTTCGTCGACCTTCGGGGGGTGATGACCCAGCTTGATCCCCGCCAGGCCGAGTTGGTGGCGACAGCCAAGGCGCTGGTGCAGTGGCATCGCAGCCATGGCTTCTGCTCGGCCTGCGGCGCGCGATCCGAAATGGCGCATGGCGGCTGGCAACGGATCTGCCCGGCCTGCGGTGCCCAGCATTTCCCGCGCACCGACCCGGTGGTCATCATGCTGGTCACGCGGGGCAACTCGGTGCTCCTCGGTCGCAGTCCCGGCTGGCCCGAGGGGATGTTCTCGCTGCTTGCGGGCTTCGTGGAGCCGGGCGAGACCATCGAGGCTGCCGTGCGCCGCGAGGTGATGGAGGAAACCGGCATCACCTGCGGCGCCGTGGCGTATCTGGCCAGCCAGCCCTGGCCGTTCCCGGCATCGCTGATGATCGGCGCAAGGACCGAGGCGCAGAGCGACGAGATCCGCCTCGACCCCGAGGAGCTCGAGGCCGCCGCCTGGGTCAGCCGGGAAGAGATGGTCCAGGTCCTTGCCGGGCTTCACCCGACGATACGGCCCAGCCGAAAGGGCGCCATCGCGCATTTCATCCTGCGTAACTGGCTTGCGGATCGGCTGGATTGACCGGATCATCCCGACCTGCGCGTGTTGCCCCAAACCTTCTGCCTGCGGAGTGTGAATGAAGCTCACGGCCAAGACCGATCTGGAAGTCCCCGCGGCTGCGGCGTTCGCCGTGCTGACCGATCATGTGTCCTGGGAACGCGAGGCGATCTACAACGGCGTCGAGGTCGAGCGCCCGCCGGGCTCTCCGCTGACGGGTGTCGGGGCAGAATGGTGCGTGCGCGGGCATTTCCGCGGCAAGGCGCGGAAGGTCCAGGTGCGGATCACCGAGATGACACCGGACCAGCGGCTGATGCTTGGCATCGACAGCCCCTCGATCGAAGGCACCAGCCGGGTCGAGGTCATGGTGCTGTCGCCGCGCCGCTGCCGGCTGAGGGTCGATCTTGAATTCAAGCCAAAGACCCTGGCGGCAAGGCTTTTCATCAACACGATGCGGCTGGCCAAGGGGCGGGTGACCGCCCGGTTCGAGCGACGGCTCGGCCAGCTTGGCAGCCGAATCAAGGATCGCTATGACCGCAGCCTCGCCTCGGCCTGACCGCGCTCCCGGTCGGCGGGGTAAACGCCCAGGATCCGCATTTCCGACGTGAAGTAGCGCAGCTCTTCCAGTGCCAGGGCGACATTCGGGTCATCGGGGTGGCCCTCGATGTCGGCGTAGAACTCGGTCGCGGTAAAGCTGCCGCCCACCATGTAGCTTTCCAGCTTGGTCATGTTCACGCCATTGGTCGCAAAGCCGCCCAGGGCCTTGTACAGCGCGGCGGGGATGTTGCGGACGCGGAAGGTGAAGGTGGTGATCATCCTTCCCGCACCGCGCCGGCTGTAATCCGGCTCGCGCGACATGACAAGGAAGCGGGTCGTGTTGTTCGCCTGGTCCTCGATGTGGCGGGCCAGCACGTCCAGTCCATAGATCTCGGCCGCCAGTTCGCTGGCCAGCGCGGCCCTGGAGGGGTCGCCGCCCTCGGCCACTTCGCGCGCGGCGCGGGCATTGTCGCTGCTGACCCTGCCACGGATGCCGTGCGCCTTCAGGAAGCCCGAGCATTGCGGCAGGAGCACCACATGGCCATGGGCTTCC
>JBKBVC010000331.1:0-3097 GCA_046289805.1 Tabrizicola sp. | reverse complement strand
GTCGGGCGGCGCGCGCGTGATCGCCGACGCCGCCGCGCGCAATCCGGTCGCTTGCCTGCTGCGTGAGGCGAACGAGACGGTGCTGGCCCGGTCGCTGGAGTTCCGCTCCCTCGCCGGTCCCTCGTTGACGCTGGACGTCGCCGGTCGCCGGGTGCTGCGGGTGACCGACAGCCATGGCCTGCCTGGGGCAGAAGCCTGTCTCGGCGTCGAGGTGCTTGAGGACGAGCACAAGGATGACCTGATCAAGCTGATGCAGGCCGTTGCGGTCCCCAGGCAGGAGCTGCGTGTCGTCTCGAGGCCGGTCAGCCGGGAAGGATCCGAGGTCAGCGTTGGCCTGCCGGTCGCGTTGCTGGCGGATCTGATGCTGATCGATCTGAACGTGACCGGGCCGGACGACGATGAGCCGGAAGAGACGCAAGCGATCTTCGATCCCCACGAGACGTCTGCCGTGCGTCTGTCCGGCGCCAGAATCGAGGACTTCGCTGCCGCAATCGGCCCGCATCTGACTGCCTGGCTGATCCGCCGTGGCGACGGAGAGGCCACCAGCGACGGCCCCGAGGACATGGTTTCGCACCTGCAAGCCTTCCTCGACGACGAAAGCGAAGCCGTGGTGCGGCAGCTTGATCTGGTGTCGGCAGCGCCGGGTGATCCGGCCTGCCTGCTGCTGGGGGTGACCCTGATCGATGGCCACGGCATCCTCTGTGCCCGGCTGGAGGACCGTCTGCTGCTGGGCGTGATCGAGGGCGACGGCACGCAGGCGGTGCTGACTGCCTGGCGCGGCCTGATGGCCTGAGCCGCCAGAGGGACGGATCTCCTGGGGCGGGATTGTGGAAACTCCCTAAAAGGCAATCGGTTAAGGTCGTGTAAGGCCTGACCGTGCTATCACGGGTCCCGGGTGAAAGACTTGGGTGATGTGGGATGGCAGCGCATAGCAATGCGGCGCCAGTCATCATCAAGCGGAAGAAAGTTGTCGGTGGCGGGGGCCACCATGGCGGGGCCTGGAAGGTGGCCTATGCCGACTTCGTGACCGCCATGATGGCGTTCTTCCTCTTGATGTGGCTGTTGAACGCGACAACGGAAAAGCAACGCAAGGGAATCTCGGATTACTTCAATCCGACGATCCCGGTGAACCGCATTTCGGGCGGCGGGGACGGGGCCTTCGGCGGCAACAGCGTCTTCGCGGAAGAGACGATGGCCCATACCGGAACGGGCGCTGTGGACCGCAGAACTGCCGCGGCTTCCGCGGCCGAGACGGGCGAGGACGCCGGAAAGGGTGCGGCCGGCGAAGGTCGCGCCATGTCCGAGTTGCAGGACGTGGAAAGGGCCCTGCTCGCCCGTGGCGGGGAAAGCAACACGATGGAGCGGCTCTTGCGCCATGTGGTGACGCGCATCACGGATGAGGGCCTGGTGATCGAACTCTACGATCTGCCCGACGCACCGCTGTTCGTGGATGAAACGGCCGAGCCGTCGCCGGTGATCGAGGCCCTGGCCGACCTGCTGGCCGATGTCCTGAACCTGACCGGCAACGAGATCGCGGTCAGCGGGCACCTGCGCGCGCATCCGGTGACCCTGATCGACAACCCGGTCTGGACCCTGTCAACCCTGCGGGCCCAGGAGATGCGACGGATGCTGGAGAGTGCCGGGATCGACCCGGCGCGGATGCAGCGCGTCTCGGGCCATGCCGACCGCAAGCCGGCGGTGTCGGACCCGACCTCGGTCCGCAACAACCGGGTAGAGGTCATTCTCTTGCGGCGTGACCGATAATCCGTCGAATTTTATCCGTTAGGCCGATGTTAAGTCGCCCGGATGCAGCCTGGGCCCGCACAGGAGCCGAAGCAGCAGAAAGGCGCTTTACATGACGATTTCCTCTTCGCTCAGCGCGGGCGTGGCCGGGCTCAACGCGAACGCGACGCGGCTTGCGTCGATCTCGGACAACATCGCGAACTCGGGCACTTACGGCTACAAGCGCGCCTCGACCGATTTCACCAGCATGGTGATCACCTCGTCGCGGGGGGCGGGCACCTATTCCGCCGGCGGGGTCAGGGCCTCGACAGTGCGGCTGATCGACGAACGCGGCGATCTTGTCGGAACCGGAAATCCGCTTGATCTCGCCATCGCCGGCCGGGGCATGTTGCCAGTGATCAACGAGGTGTCGCTGGGCAATGCCCTGTCCGACACGCCGCTGCTGATGACGCGCACCGGAAGCTTCCGCACCGATGCGGATGGCGTGCTGAAGACCGACTCGGGCCTGGTGCTGCTGGGCTGGCCGGCCAATGCCGACGGCACCATCCCCTCAAACCCGCGTGACACCATTTCCGGCCTGGTGCCGATCGTGATCAACACCAATCAGACGGCGGGCGATCCGACCACGACGATGAACCTCGGGGTGAACCTGCCGGCGACCTATACCGTCGCCGGCTCGACCGCGGTGCCACCGCCCCTGTCCGTGGAATATTTCGGCAACCTCGGCACCTCCGAGGCGCTGGAAATCACCTTCGTCCCGGTCGTCCCGGCCACGGGATCCTCGAACCAGTGGACGATGCAGATCCGCGACAGCGCGGGGGGCGGCAACCTGATCGGCGAATACAACCTGACCTTCGACGATTCGCGGGGGGCGGGCGGCACGCTGGCTTCGGTCACGGTGGTGTCGGGCGGGGCCTACAACCCGGTCGACGGCACCCTGGCCCTGACCGTGGCAGGTGGCCCGATGACCGTCGGCATCGGCCGCCTGGGCGACCCGAACGGGTTGACCCAGCTGTCGGACAACTTTGCCCCGGTCTCGATCACCAAGAACGGCTCGCCGGTCGGCAACCTGACCACGGTCGAGGTGGACGAGAAGGGCTATGTGAACGCCACCTACGACACCGGCTTTACCCGCAGGCTCTACCAGATCCCGCTGGTTGACGTGCCGAATCCCAACGGGCTTCTGTCGCTGTCGAACCAGACCTACCAGGTTTCGCCCGAGTCGGGGTCGTTCTTCCTCTGGGACGCGGGGTCCGGGCCGACGGGGTCGATCCAGGGCTATTCGCGCGAGGGATCGAAGACCGATGTCGCGGCGGAACTGACCAACCTGATCCAGACCCAGCGCGCCTATTCC
>JBKBVC010000330.1:0-3100 GCA_046289805.1 Tabrizicola sp. | reverse complement strand
CCGGAGGCTGCCGCGGCTGCTCCGGTGGCCTATGCGGTGGATGACTCGGTGCTGGCCATCCTGCGCGAGGAGGCCGAGCGCGAGGCGCAGGCCCGCCGCGCCGAGGCTGCGAGGCCGCTGGAGGTGCAGCAGGAGCTGGGGATCGACGCGGCCGTCGCGGCCCCGGTGTCGGCGCCCGCTGTCGCGGCCGGCGCTGCGGCGGCCATCGCGGCGCCCGCGGTGGAAGAGGCGGCGGAGCGCGCGGCGGGACGGCGCACCCGCCTGCCCGATGTCGAGGAGATCAACTCGTCCCTGCGTCCCAGCGAGCCGCCGGCGGAAGAGACGGTCGAAACCGCTGCACCTGTCGAGAACGAGGGCCGCAGCAGTTTCCGCAGCGGCTTCCTTCTGGTGCTGACCGTCGCGATCCTGGCCTCGGCGCTCTACATCAGCGCCGATGCACTGGCCCGGGCGGTTCCGGCCCTGGCCGGGGTGCTGGAGAGCTATGTCTCGTTCATCGACGGGCTGCGGTTGCGGATGGACGGGCTGATGCAAAGCGCGACGGTCGCCATCAACGGCACGGGCGGTTGAGGTCGGGCAGCTGAGGTCCAAATCGGCTTGCCCCCGCGCGGGCCGGCCTTTATCCCTTGCGGCCAGCCCATGATCCGCGAGGAACCGCCATGACAAATGCCCGTTTCGACAAGTCGAAGCTTCCCAGCCGCCATGTGACCGAAGGCCCGGCGCGCGCCCCGCACCGCAGCTATTTCTACGCCATGGGGATCACCGAGGAAGAGATCCACCAGCCCTGGGTGGGCGTGGCGACCTGCTGGAACGAGGCGGCTCCCTGCAACATCGCGCTGATCCGGCAGGCTCAGGTCGTGAAGCAGGGCGTAAAGAAGGGCGGCGGCACCCCGCGCGAGTTCACCACGATCACCGTGACCGACGGCATCGCCATGGGGCACGAGGGGATGCGGTCGTCGCTGGCGTCGCGCGACGCGATCGCCGACACGGTGGAACTGACGATGCGCGGGCATTGCTATGACGCGCTGGTCGGTCTAGCCGGCTGCGACAAGTCCCTGCCGGGGATGATGATGGCGATGGTGCGGCTGAACGTGCCTTCGGTCTTCATCTACGGCGGGTCGATCCTGCCGGGCCGCTACAACGGCCAGGACATCACCGTGCAGGACATGTTCGAGGCCGTGGGCAAGCACCAGGCCGGAAACCTGTCGGACGCCGAGCTGGAGATCATGGAGCGGGTGGCCTGCCCGTCGAGCGGGGCCTGCGGCGCACAATACACCGCGAACACCATGGCCTGCGTCTCCGAGGCGATCGGTCTGGCGCTGCTGAATTCCTCCAGCGCGCCCGCGCCCTATGAAAGCCGCGACCAGTTCTGCGAGGCCTCGGGCGTGGCGGTGATGAACCTGATCGAGAAGAACATCCGCGCGCGCGACATCGTGACGCGGAAGGCGCTGGAGAACGCGGCGCGGGTGGTGGGCTGCACAGGCGGCTCGACCAACGCGGCGCTGCACCTGCCGGCGATCGCCAACGAGGCCGGGATCGACTTCGACCTCTTCGACGTGGCCGACATCATGCGCGACACGCCCTATTTCGTCGATCTGCGGCCGGGCGGAAGATACGTCGCCAAGGACCTGCACGAGGTGGGCGGTGTGGCCGTGGTGATGAAGGAGCTGGCCAAGGCGGGACTGTTGCACCTGGACTGCATGACCGCCAGCGGCAAGACCCTGGGCGAAAGCCTGGAGGAGATCCGCGGCGAGGCGGACGGGCGCGTGATCCATCCGATCAGCGCGCCGATCACGAGGACGGGCGGCGTCGTCTCCTTGCGCGGCAACCTGGCGCCGGACGGGGCCATCGTGAAGGTTGCCGGCATGACCGAGGCAGAGCAGGTGTTCACCGGCCCGGCGCGGGTCTTCGAATGCGAGGAGGACGCCTTTGCCGCCGTCAAGGCGCGGGAATACAAGGAGGGCGAGGTCATCGTCATCCGCAACGAGGGTCCGGCGGGCGGCCCCGGCATGCGCGAGATGCTGGCGACCACGGCGGCGCTGTCGGGTCAGGGCATGGGCAAGAAGGTGGCGCTGATCACCGACGGTCGTTTCTCGGGCGCGACGCGGGGCTTCTGCGTCGGCCATGTCGGCCCGGAGGCCGCGCATGGCGGGCCGATCGCGCTTCTGAGGAACGGCGACATGATCACGCTGAACGCCCTGACTGGCGAGTTGTCGGTGGCCTTGTCGGACGAGGAGCTGGCGAAGCGGAAGGCTGAATGGAAGGGGCCGCGCAAGACGGCCTACACCTCGGGCGCGGTGCACAAGTTCGCCAGGCTGGTGGGCGGCGCGCGCTGGGGGGCCGTGACGCATCCGGGGGCGAAGGCCGAGAGCCACGTCTACATGGACCAGTAAGGCCGATGGCAGGCCGGATCGCGCAGGGGATCGAGGCCTGGCACCAGCGCCGCACCGAAGCGCGCTGGGCCCGGCTGGCCGAGGTCGCCTCCGGGCTGGACCCGTCCGAGCTGCGCGCGCTGCGTTCGGATGCGCGGGGGTTGCGCCGGTCGCTCGACCGGGTGATGCTGGCCGCCGATGCGCGGCTGGCGGTGCCGCCCCTTGGCGCGGGCCTGCCGCAGATGCCTCTGGGCACCGACTGGGGCTGGCGTCCGGACCTGTGGCGCGTGGCGCTGGCCGAGCCGGGCGCGGTTGCATCGGGCGAGCGCACCGCGCTGGGCGAGGGTCTGGCGCTGTATCACGACTGCCCGCTGGGCGAGGTCGTGGTGCGCCAGATCCGAAACCAGGCACCCGAGGACCGCGCGCCTTTTGGCCTGGCGCTGGATGTGTTCGGGTTCCGGGGCAGTTTCCTGTCACTGGCGCTGAACCTGCCCGAGGCGGCGGTGCAGGGCCTGCGGGCCCGGCATCTGGTGCGCGCCGAGCTGGTGATCGACAGCGACAGTCCGGTGAAGGCCTATGCGCGGCTGAACATCCGGCACGGGCCGAACCTCGCCCAGCCGGTCAGCGCCCTGCCCGAGGCGGGCCGTGAGAAGCTGGCCGAGTTCGATCTGGCCTGTGCCGATCTGAACGACCGCAGGATCGAAAGGGCCTGGCTGGACCTGATCGTGAAC
>JBKBVC010000329.1:0-3122 GCA_046289805.1 Tabrizicola sp. | reverse complement strand
GGCGCTGAAATCGCGGCCGGACGTGCTGGAGGACGCAAGGTGAACAGGGTTGCGGTGGAGCTGGGAGAGCGGTCCTACGAGGTGCGGATCGGTCCCGGCCTGATCGCGCGGGCGGGGGAGGAGATCGCGCCCTTGCTTCGTCGGCCCCGCGTGGCCATCGTCACCGAGGAAAACGTTGCCGCCCGCCACCTGCCCGCCCTGACCGAGGCACTTGCAGGCGCGGGCATTGCCACGTCCGCGCTGGCCCTGCCGCCGGGCGAGGGGACGAAGAACTGGGAGAACCTCGCCCGCTGCACCGAATGGCTGCTTGAGCAGAAGGTCGAACGCCGCGACGTGGTTCTGGCCTTCGGCGGCGGGGTGATCGGCGATCTCGTGGGCTTTTCCGCCGCGATCCTGCGGCGCGGCGTGCGCTTCGTGCAACTGCCGACGACGCTTCTTGCGCAGGTGGACAGCTCGGTCGGCGGCAAGACCGGGATCAACACCGCGCAAGGCAAGAACCTCGTCGGCGCCTTCCACCAGCCGAGCCTCGTGCTCGCCGACATTTCCGTCCTCGACACGCTGCCCGACCGCGATTTCCTGTCGGGCTATGGCGAGGTGGTGAAATACGGCCTTCTCGGTGACTCCGCCTTCTTCGACTGGCTGGAACGCGACGGCCCCGCGATCCGGGCGGGCGATCCGGCCGCACGGCTGCGCGCGGTGACGCGGTCGGTCGAGATGAAGGCCGGGATCGTTTCGCGTGACGAAACAGAAGAAGGCGAACGCGCGCTTCTGAACCTTGGCCACACCTTCTGTCACGCGCTGGAAAAGGCCACCGGCTATTCCGACCGCCTGCTGCACGGCGAAGGCGTGGCGATCGGCTGCGCGCTGGCCTTCGCGCTGTCGGCGCGGCTGGGCCTGTGCAGCCAGGAAGAACCCTCGCGCGTCCGGGCGCATCTGGCGGCGATGGGGATGAAGGTCGATCTGGCCGACATCCCGGGCGATCTGCCGGGGGCCGAGGCGCTGATCGCGCTGATGGGGCAGGACAAGAAGGTGGTGGACGGCCGGCTGCGCTTCATCCTCGCGCGCGGGATCGGCCAGGCCTTCGTGGCCGAGGACGTGCCGACGGACGCCGTCCGCGCGGTGCTGGAAGACGCCCTCTCCGGGCGCCGTCCGACCTGACGGCCGTCAGAACAGCAGCTTGTAGACGTTGCCGTTGGTGTCGCTGGCCTGGCCCGTGCCGCTGGCCGTGCCCGACCCGATGACGAAGGTGCCCTGCACCCGGGTGCCGTCGTCGCAGACCGCGTAGATCTCGCCGTTGTTCACCCCGGCCACGGTCTCGCGCTTGGTGCCGACCTCGCCGCCGGTCTTCTTCAGCGTCAGCGCCACTCCTTGCGAGTTCGACACCACCCGAGGGGTCAGCGAGGTCCAGGTGCCGGTGCACTTGCCGCGTCCGGGCAGGCGGAAGCTCAGCGGTCCCGAGGTGCCGTTGGTATTCCGGGCGACTGCCTTGATGACCAGGGTCGGATCGGCCTCGGCGATCTCGCCCGACAGCGGATAAAGCTGCATCGTGCTGCTGGTGTCGGCGCAGGCCGTCAGCGGCAGGATCGCGGCAAGCGCAAGGCGGGCCAGGGCGGAGGACCGCGGGCGCGACGGGGTCGGATCAGGGGTCATGGGCAAGTGCGTCTCTGCTCGGCCGGTTCGGTGGCTTCGTCGTTCTGGTCGCGGGCCGGGACCGGGGCTGCGCCGCGGCCCGACGAGCGTGTCTATGCAGCGAAACCGCCCGTCTGTCCAGCCCGACGCCCGGTCGATCACACCGGCGCGAGGGCGCTGTGGGACCCCTGCACGGCAAAGCGCAGGAAGGCCCGCAACGAGGTCAGCGCCCGGTTGCCGGGGCCCTTCAGCGGGCTCTGTCCCGGATGCCAGGCGCCGTCCTGGTGGTTCAGGATCGACTGCGGCATGTGGCGCATCAGGCCGATGATCGTATCGGCGATGATCTCGCTGGCCATCGGACCCAGCCGCTCGCCCGCGCCATGGTGCCGCGCCTCGGCCAGCACATACAGCCAGGCCGGGGTCTCGGCCAGCATGCCCAGCTCCTCGGCCAGTTCCCGCAGTCCCTGCACCCCCGGTGCGCCTTCGGGCAGGGCTTCGCGCAGCTGGTCCTCGTCCAGAGCCTCCAGCCCGCAGGCCCTTGCCAGTTCCTGACCGAAGGCGATCCGGCGATGATAGCCGCGCATCAGGTTGCGGAACAGGATCGATCCATGCGCGGCGATCTCGGAGCTGCCCATCGCGTTCAGCATCTCGGGTGGGAAGGTCAGGTCGATGCGCTCGGCCCCGCCGGGGCCTCTCGGCGTCCGGGTCATCCGGTTCCAGTCGATCACCCAGTGGTCGGGCAGTTGCAGCGTCTCGGCCAGGCCCGGCTGGCCCATGTTGCGCTGGGTGGTGAAGTCGAACAGGTGCTGCAACCTGGCCCCTCGCCGCTCGATCCGCCCGCCGCGCCCGAAGTTGCGGTTGAAGTCGTAGGTCGTGCCGACCATCGAATGACCAAAGCGGAAGGCGGCGGTGGTGAACTCCAGCGGCACCAGGCGCGGCGCGGGCAGCTTCTGCGCCCGGTCGGCAAGCGGGATCCGCAGGCTGTCCGGCGCCAGAAGATTCGCCAGGAAATCGTGCAGAATCAGCCAGTGATAGTGCAACGTGACCAGGTGCCGCGCCTTGGCGAAACAGGTTGCCGGGTCGGGCGTGTCGGGTTCCAGTGCCGCGACGGCCTTGTTGTGCACCAGCATCAGCGCCAGGTGCAGCTGGCTGACGATCAGGTTCTCGTCATTCCTGCGGTCGGCAATCAGTGGCTGGCCGTCCCGCCGCAGGATGTCGGGCGCGTCCGTGTCGTGGTGGATGCGCGCAGGGTCGCGGCCCTTGTCGATGAAGAACTGGTCCGGCTCTCGCCGCGTCCGGCCCAGCCGGAACCGCTTGCGGTCCCTTGCATAAAGCGCCCGGATTTCGGGATCGGCGCTGTCCGGCCCGTCGCCGTAAAGGCTGTCCAGCGCCAGGGGTTCGGCCTGTTCGTTGACGAAGTTCGCCAGGATCACCTCTGGCGAGGCCCTGTGCGCACGGTCCAGTCCCGGCGGCAACCCGGTGTCGATCACGCC
>JBKBVC010000328.1:0-3125 GCA_046289805.1 Tabrizicola sp. | reverse complement strand
GTCCTCGCGGTTCAGCTGCTGGAGAAGCCGCATGATCTCGTGGCTGCGGTGGCTGTCGAGGTTGCCGGTCGGCTCGTCGGCCAGGATGACCATCGGGTCGCCTGCCAGCGCGCGGGCGATCGCAACGCGTTGCTGCTGGCCGCCCGAGAGCTGCGAGGGATCATGGTCCTCGCGCCCTTCGAGCCCCACCCTCGCCAGCGCCAGGCGGGCGCGCGCGATCCGCTCGGTCCGCGGCATGCCCTTGTAGATCAGGGGCAGCTCGACATTCTCCAGCGCCGAGGTGCGGGGCAACAGATTGAAGCCCTGAAAGACAAAACCCAGGAAGTGCCGGCGCAAGAGCGCACGCCGGTCGCGGTCCAGATCCTGCACTTCCACGCCGTTGAACAGATACCGGCCCGAGGTGGGACGGTCGAGCAGCCCAATCGTGTTCATCGCGGTCGATTTGCCCGATCCCGAAGGCCCCATGATCGCGACAAACTCGCCCTGCCGGATCACCAGATCGGCATGATCGAGGGCGCGGACCTCGGCCTCGCCGCTGCCATAGATGCGGCACACATCGACCAGCTCAATGAGGGGCGGGCGCGGGGCGGGGTTGGTCGCGGTCATGTCAGCCGCCGACTCTCTGGTCGATTATGACCTCGTCGCCCTCGGCCAGACCCTCGGCCGTGACGGCCGTGACGCGGCCATCGGTGACGCCCGGTTCGACCGGCAGTTCCACCGGCACACCGTCCCGCAGGATCCAGACCGACCGGCCGCCCGAGGCCCCACGGGTCAGGCTTGGCGACGAGGACCGGCCCGGCATGATCATTCCGACCAGCCCGCGCCCAGACGCGCCGTCGCCATCTTCGTCCGCGCGCGGCGGTTCATAGCGCAGCGCCGCGTTGGGCACCCTCAGCACGTCCCTTTCGACCGTCACCGCAATGGTGGCCGTCGCCGTCATGCCGGGGCGCAAGAGGCCGTCCCGGTTGTCCACCGAGAGGATCGCCTTGTAGGTAACGACGCCGTCCGTCGTCTCGGGCGCATAGCGGATGGTGGTGATCGTGGCCGGAAAGCTGCGATCCGGGAAGGCTTCGACGGTGAAGTTGGCGGTATTGCCCACCGCGACGCGGCCGATGTCGGCCTCGTCCACATCGACGCGCAGTTCCATCCGCGCAAGATCCTCGGCCAGGGTGAAGAGGACCGGCGCGTTCAGCGAGGCGGCGACGATCTGGCCCGGCTCGGCCGCGCGGTTCAGCACCACCCCGGTGATGGGCGAGCGGATGATGGATTTCCCGAGGTCGTTCTCCGCCTCGGACACCCGTGCCCGGGCCAGCGCCACGTCGGCATTTGCCGCGTCCACCGCTGCGCGCGCCCGGTCGCGCGCCACCTCCGAAGCGATCAGCTTCAGCCGGGTGCTTTGTCCGCGCCTGTCCAGTTCCAGTTGTGACTCATGGTTCGCCTCGGCCTCGCGCGCGGCAGCCTCGGCCTGCTTGAGGTTGGCCTCGGCGGCCTGCAACTGGGCCTTGGCGGTCTGCACCGCCTCCTTGAGGTTGGTATCGTCCAGCCTGGCGAGGACCTGACCCACCACGACGCGGTCGTGGAAATCCACCGCCACTTCGGCCAGCGCCCCCGAGAGTTCCGAGGAGACATCGACCTGCGTCGTCGGCTGAATCGAGCCGGTCGCGGTCACGGTGACCACGACCTCGCCCCGGGTGACCTCGGCGGTGGTGTAGCGGATGCTGCGCGATGTCTGCGCCCCGGAGAGCCAGGCCCAGCCGCCGGCACCCGCCAGCAGCGCGCCGACAAGGATCACCCAGGGCCAGCGCCGACGCCGCGGCCTGGACAGGATGCGGCTCATCTCGACAGCCGGATCCATCGCGGGTCGCGCCTTCTGCGGTCCCTCTGTAGCGCCGCCACCGTCTGCCACCGTCATCTCCTTTCCAGCACCCCGCAGTCGGGACACTGCGCCCGGACGCAAGAGCGGGATCATCCTTCCTGATCTAACGCAATCGATACGGATTTCCGACGAATTATCGGCTTTGTGACAGGATGGTGGGCGGTGAGGGATTCGAACCCCCGACATTCTCGGTGTAAGCGAGACGCTCTACCAGCTGAGCTAACCGCCCCGTCCCGGCTGCCTAGCGCGACCGGTCCGACGTGACAAGCCCTGTCAAAACGCACAAGGCGCGCCGGGCGGGGCGCGCCTTGAGTAAGATGGTGGGCGATAACGGATTTGAACCGCTGACATCTTCGATGTGAACGAAGCGCTCTACCGCTGAGCTAATCGCCCGATGCGGGGGCTTTTAGCCATCCTCCCGGTCATCTGCAAGGGCCAATCCGGCAGCTTTTGCTCCATCCGCAAGACGCAGCTTCACGGTCAGCGCCGGACCCTTGTTCTTGACGACCCTGAGCTTGCCAAGCGGTGGAATCGCCAGAGCCTTCCCCGCCGCAAGGGCGGCGCCCATTGCGGCCAGCAGAGCCTCTGCCGTCGGCCTGATGTCGGCCCGCCTGCTGCCGGTCGCTTCGGCAACCTGATCGACGAGGTCCTTCAGCTTGACGGTCACGCTCCCGCCAGTGGCGGTGGGTGATGCCTCGGCCTCGGCTTCAACCACCCGCAGGGCGGGTTTTTCCGAAGCCTCCGGTCCGGGTTTCGCCCTGGTGGCGGACTTCCGCACCTTTGCCGCCGTCTTCGCCGGGGAGGCTGACTTCTTTTCGGTATCCTTGCTGCGCGCTGCCATGATGCTTTCTTCGGGCTGTTGCGAGGTCGCGGAAGACTAATCGCCGTTTCGCTGCCACGCCAGCACCTTCGGCAGGTTGCGGACGAGACTGCTCTGCCGCAAGCTGACCCATTCGTGTCCGTTCGGGCAGCGCGGACGGACCCTGCCTCACAAGGCGCAGGCCGCGTCACGCGTGCTGGACCGGAGTGCCGTCCAGTCCGCCAGCACCCGTCGCCTGTTGACCCGATCACCATGGGCAGGCCGGTCAACCTTCAGGACGATCGCGAGGCATTGCACCCCGCAAGCACCGGTCCGCGGCTGCGCCGCATTGACCGAGACCACCGACAGCATCGAAAAAGGCGCGCCCCCAGGGGGCGCGCCGTCGGGTGTCCCGCGTCAGTGTGCGGTCTGCGCCGGTTGCTGGGCCTG
>JBKBVC010000327.1:0-3125 GCA_046289805.1 Tabrizicola sp. | reverse complement strand
CCGTGCCCACGGTCATCGTCATCGACACCGACCCCGGACCCGGCACCGGCGCGGGCGGCAGCTGGTGGGAGGTCGGCGTGCCCGAGGTCTCGACCCGGCCCTCGGTGCTGGAAGCGCGCAAGGAACATGAGGCCGGCGCACGCGCGCAATGGCTGGTGAACTGAGGACAGACGAATGAGCGTGAAGATCGGGATCTCTCCCATCTCCTGGCAGAACGACGACCTGCCGGACCTGACCGCCGCCTACACGATGGAGCAGGCGCTCCGCGAGGCGCGCGAGATCGGCTATACCGGCGTCGAACGCGGGCGGCGGATGCCGGCGGATACCGAAGGGCTGCGGTCCTATCTGAACGCGAACGGACTTTTCCTTTGCGGCGGCTGGTGTTCCGGCAATCTCCTCAGAAACGACGTGAAGACGGAAATCGAGGCGGTGCGCCAGCAGGTCAAGCAGTTCGCGGCCCTGAACGCCCCCTGCATCGTCTATGCGGAATGTTCCAACACCGTGCAGGGCGACATCGCCGTGCCGGTGAACAACCGCCCGAAATTCGCCGCCGCCGAAGTGCGGGCCTATGGCGCGAAGCTGTCCGACCTGGCGAAGTGGATGGCCGACCAGGGCGTGACGCTGGCCTACCATCACCACATGGGCTCGTTCATCGAGTCGGAAGACGACGTGAACGCGCTGATGGAAGGCTCGACGCCCGAGGTGAAGCTTCTGTTCGATACCGGCCACCTCCTCTTCGGCGGTGCCGACGTGATGCGCGTCTTGAACACCTGGGCGTCCCGCGTCCACCACGTCCATTTCAAGGACATCCGGCCCGAGGTCGTGGCGGACGTTCGGAAGAACAACCGCAGCTTCCTCGACGCCGTGATCGCCGGGGCCTTCACGGTGCCGGGCGACGGCTGCATCGACTTCCAGGCGGTGGCCGACAAACTGAAGGCGATGGATTACGCGGGCTGGATCGTGGTCGAGGCCGAACAGGACCCGGCCAAGGCCCCGCCCTACGAATACTCGAAGATGGGCTACGAGCACATCCTGAAGGTCTGCGCCCAGGCGGGGCTGACCATCGACCACTCGCGCCCGTGAGGCAAGCCATGCCCGACCTCCTTCGCCATCCCACCGGCACCCGCGGCAAGGTGCATGAGATCACCCCCGAAAGCGCGGGCTGGGGCTATGTCGGCTTCACGCTCTACCGGCTGGAGCCGGGCGACGTAGCCGAGGAGACAACCGGCGAGACCGAGGTGATCCTGGTGATCGTCGAAGGGAAAGCCAAGGTGCAGGCCGCGGGCCAGGACTGGGGCGAGATGGGCGAGCGGATGGATGTCTTCGAGAAGACCCCGCCGCATTGCCTTTACGTCCCGAACGGCAGCGACTGGCGCGCCGTCGCCACCACCCCCTGCACCATCGGCGTGTGCAAGGCGCCGGGCAAGGGCGGCCACAAGGCGCAAAGGCTGGGGCCCGAGGGGATCGAACTGACCCCGCGCGGCAAGGGCACCAACACGCGCCATGTCAACAACATCGCCATGGAGGGCCGCGAGGTCGCCGACAGCCTTCTGGTCACCGAGGTCTTCACCCCCGCCGGCCACTGGTCGAGCTACCCCAGCCACCGCCACGACGAGGACGACTTTCCCCGGATGACCTATCTGGAGGAAACCTACTACCACCGCCTGAACCCCGCCCAGGGCTTCGGCATCCAGCGCGTCTATACCGAGGACGGCAGCCTGGATGAGACCATGGCGGTGAAGAACCACGATGTCGTGCTGGTGCCGAAGGGCCACCACCCCTGCGGCGCGCCCTATGGCTACGAGATGTATTATCTCAACGTCATGGCCGGTCCGATCCGCAAGTGGCGGTTCCGGAACGACCCCGACCACGACTGGATCGCCCGCCGCGACGCCTGACCCCGCCCGCGCGGGACCGGGTAGCGATCCCCGCACATCGCAGGCCTCGGTCTTCGGGCATTCGCCGGGGATCCAGTTCGACCGGGGCCGCTCGTCGCGCGCCTTCGGCGCTCCTCGCACGGGGCGCGAGGAGGAGACGAAGTCGAACGACGAGCCTGTCCTGTGCCTTGAAGCGCCCCCCGCCCTCGTCTAATCAGGGGCAGGTCCGAAGGAACCCCAGACGCATGCGCATCCTGATCACCAACGACGACGGCATCAACGCGCCGGGGCTTGAGGTTCTGACCCAGATCGCCACCGAGATCGCCGGCCCCGGGGGCGAGGTCTGGACCGTGGCGCCGGCCTTCGAGCAATCGGGCGTGGGCCACTGCATCAGCTACACCCACCCGATGATGATTGCCGAGCTCGGCCCCCGCCGCTTTGCGGCCGAGGGCAGCCCGGCCGATTGCGTGCTGGCCGCGATCTACGACGTGCTGGACGGCGCGCGGCCGGACCTCGTGCTGTCCGGCGTCAACCGGGGCAACAACGCGGCCGAGAACGTGCTGTACTCCGGCACGATCGGCGGGGCAATGGAGGCCGCGTTGCAGGGTGTCCCCGCGATCGCACTGTCGCAGTTCTTCGGACCGGAGAACGCAAGGCTTTCCGACCCGTTCGACAGCGCGCGCGTGCACGGCGCGGGCGTGGTGCGGGCGCTTCTGGACAAGGGGCTCTGGACCCAGGACGACTACCGGGTGTTCTACAACGTGAACTTCCCGCCGCTGCCCGCCACCGCCACCCGGGGCCTGAAGGTCGCCACCCAGGGCTTCCGCCGCGACACGGCCTTTTCGGTCGATCCCCACATCTCGCCGTCCGGGCGCCGGTTCCTCTGGATCAAGGGCGGCCACCAGCACACGCCCACCCTGCCCGGCTCGGACGCGGCGGTGAACCTGGAAGGCTTCATCTCGGTCACGCCGATGCGCGCCGACCTCACCGCGCACGACCTGCTGGCCGACCTCGAGGCCAGGCTCGCATGACCGAGCGACCGGAGGACCGCCCCACCTCCGAAGAACTTGCCGAACGCAAGATGCGCTTTCTCTTTGCCCTTCGCAGCCGAGGTGTGACCGATACCCGCGTCCTGACCGCGATGGAGAAGATCGACCGCGGCCTTTTCGTGCGCAACATCTTCGCCGACCGCGCCTACGAGGACATGCCCCTGCCCATCGCCTGCGGCCAGACGATCAGCCAGCCCTC
>JBKBVC010000326.1:0-3172 GCA_046289805.1 Tabrizicola sp. | reverse complement strand
CTGGCCATCGGGACGACTCCGGTCGTGCAGAAGGCCAAGGAAAAAGCTGTCCCCGCGCTTTACTTCACAAATCTGATTTCGGCGCGGCCCCTGATGGGGCCTGCGGGCGCTGGCTCGCTGGCGCAGGTCGTCAACGCGGCGATGGGCAACAAGACCCGGATGGAGGACATGAAGGCCTTCTTCGAAGGGGTCGGCTCGGGCGATGCCGCCGGCATCTGGGAAGGCGCGCCGAACCTGCGCCCGGATTTCCGGGCGATCCACCAGAAGAAGCTCGACAAGGCGGCCTGGGCCGCCAAGGCCGAGGAGATGATCTGATGCTGGTGCAGGACCATGACCGGGCGGGCGGCTACTGGGGCGCAGTCTATGCCTTCTGCGCGGTCAAGGGCTTGCAGGTCGTCATCGACGGACCGGTGGGCTGCGAGAACCTGCCGGTGACGTCCGTCCTGCACTACACCGACGCGCTGCCGCCGCACGAGCTGCCCATCGTGGTCACGGGGCTGGGCGAAGAGGAACTCGGCCGCGACGGCACCGAAGGCGCGATGCGGCGGGCGTGGAAGACGCTGGACCCCGCGCTGCCGGCGGTCGTGGTCACGGGGTCGATAGCCGAGATGATCGGCGGCGGGGTCACGCCCATGGGCACCAACATCCAGCGCTTCCTGCCGCGCACCATCGACGAGGACCAGTGGCAGGCCGCCGACCGGGCGATGACCTGGATCTTCACCGAATTCGGCATGACCAAGGGCCGGATGCCGCCCGAGACGCCGCGCCCCGAAGGGTCGAAGCCGCGCGTCAACATCCTGGGGCCGATGTATGGCACCTTCAACATGGCGAGCGATCTGCACGAGATCCGCCGCCTGGTCGAAGGCATCGGGGCCGAGATCAACATGGTGATGCCGCTTGGCGCGCATCTGGCCGAGATGCGGAACCTGGTGAACGCCGACGCCAACATCGTGATGTATCGCGAATTCGGCCGGGGTCTCGCCGAGGTTCTGGGCAAGCCCTACCTGCAAGCGCCGATCGGGCTTGAGTCCACCACGCTCTTCCTGCGCAAGCTGGGCGAGGTTCTGGGGCTCGACCCTGAGCCCTTCATCGCGCGCGAGAAGCACTCGACGCTGAAGCCGCTCTGGGATCTGTGGCGTTCGGTCACGCAGGATTTCTTCGCCACCGCCAGCTTCGCCATCGTCGCCAACGAAACCTACACCCGCGGCATCCGCAAGTATCTGGAGGAAGACCTCGGCCTGCCCTGCGCCTTCGCGGTGCCCAGGCTCGCGGGGCAGAAGACCAGCAACGAGGGCGTCCGCGCGCTGATGAAGCAGCACCGGCCGCTGATCGTGCTGGGGTCGATCAACGAGAAGATGTATCTCGCCGAACTGAAGGGCGGGCATGGCCCCGCGCCCAGCTTCATCCCGGCGAGCTTCCCCGGCGCCGCGATTCGGCGCGCCACGGGGACGCCCTTCATGGGCTATGCCGGGGCGGTTTACCTGTTGCAGGAGGTCTGCAACGGGCTGTTCGACGCGCTGTTCCACATCCTGCCGCTCGGGTCCGAGATGGACAGCGCCGCGGCGACGCCCACGACCCTGCGCCGCGACATGCCCTGGGATGCCGACGCGCAACTGGCGCTGGACCGGATCCTGGCCCAGCACCCGGTGCTGACCCGCATTTCCGCCGCCCGCACCTTGCGGGATGCGGCCGAGAAAGCCGCGCTCGACCACGGGGCCGAGCGTGTCGTCCTGGAATTCGTCGAAACCCTGGCGGGGGGAAGTGCCGCCGGGGTCGAAAGGGGAGAGAGAGCATGAGCGACCAGAGCTACATTTCCCACGTCCAGCTGAAAACGGCGCATCACAAGCGCACGCCGAAGGCCGAATACGCGACCTATTTCGCGCTGATCCTGATCCTCGCCCTGCCGGTGCAGTGCCTGGTCTGGCTCGGCTCGGCGCTCCGCCACATGAGACTTCCGGCAGAAGGTCCCCTCGCCCGCGCGCTGCGCGATGCCGAGGAGATCACGCCTTCGATCTTCCGCCCCTGAACGGGCGGATCAGAAGACCTGACGCGGTGCGCCCGCCCGTCCGGTGAAGCCTTCGGAGAGGGCGGGGAAACCCGGCCTTTCCGGAACCAGCGGAGCAGCAGTCGGCTGCCCCGTGTACCCAGCCGCAGGGGATGCGGCGTCAGTCTGCCAATCCGGAGGATAGAATGGCTGATAAATCCGACCTGAGTTTCACAGGTCTCACCGACGAGCAGGCGCAAGAACTGCACTCCGTCTACATGAGCGGGCTCTGGCTTTTCGTGGCCATCGCCGTCGTCGCTCACCTGGCGGTCTACATCTGGCGCCCGTGGTTCTGAGGAGGAACGATAAATGTCCAAATTCTACAAGATCTGGCTCATCTTCGATCCTCGTCGCGTCTTCGTGGCGCAGGGCGTGTTCCTGTTCCTGCTGGCGGCCATGATCCACCTCGTGCTGCTCAGCAACCCGGCCTACAACTGGTTCGACATCGCCGCCGCCAAATACGGCTACGTCGCCGCCGGCCAGTAGGTCCAACTGACCGTTGCGGGCGGCGGTCTTCATCGTCTGCCGCCCGCGACAACCTGACGTCAGACACACATCCGGCAAGCCCGACCGCCCGCGCCCGACGGCGGCTCTCGACCGGAGAGAAACGGAGAGGGAAGCATGGCACTGCTCAGCTTCGAACGAAAATACCGCGTGCCGGGGGGCACGCTGATCGGGGGCAACCTGTTCGACTTCTGGGTCGGCCCCTTCTACGTCGGGTTCTTCGGGGTCCTGACCTTCTTCTTTGCGGTTCTCGGCACTCTCCTGATCCTGTATGGGGCCGTGCTGCAGGGGACCTGGAACCCCTGGCTGATCTCGATCAACCCGCCTCCGGTGGAGATGGGTCTCGCCATGGCGCCCCTGCGCGAAGGCGGGCTCTGGCAGATCATCACCATCTGCGCGATCGGCGCCTTCGTGACCTGGGCGCTGCGCGAGGTGGAGATCTGCCGCAAGCTGGGGATGGGCTACCATGTGCCCGTGGCCTTCGGCTTCGCGATCCTGGCCTATGTCACCCTGGTGGTGATCCGGCCGGTGCTGATGGGCGCCTGGGGCTATGCCTTCCCCTACGGTATCTGGACGCACCTCGATTGGGTGTCCAACACCGGCTACACCTACGGCAACTTCCAC
>JBKBVC010000325.1:0-3173 GCA_046289805.1 Tabrizicola sp. | reverse complement strand
GGCGCGTCCGGTGGCGGGCGCGGCGGCCTTGGCGGCGGGGCGGGCGGCGGCGGACGCTCGGACCTGGACGACGAGATCCCGTTCTGATCGGGGCCTTCCGCGCTGTCCGGCGGCACTGGACCTTGGCCGGTCCATTCCCTATATAATCGGTCAACATCCCGAACTGCCGAGACCGCGCCATGCAGGACCAGACTGAGGGCAAGCCGCTGATCAAGCCCTCGACCACCGACCATCCGCTGTATCCGCAGATCGTCGAGGCCTGTCGCACTGTCTTCGACCCGGAAATTCCGGTCAACATCTTCGACCTGGGCCTCGTCTACACGATCGAGATCGGCCAGGAAAACGAGGTGGAGATCACCATGACCCTGACCGCCCCCGGCTGCCCGGTCGCGGGCGAGATGCCGGGCTGGGTGGCCAACGCGGTCGAACCGCTGCCGGGGGTCAAGCAGGTGGACGTGAACATGACCTTCGACCCGCCCTGGGGCATGGACATGATGTCTGATGAGGCCCGGCTGGAACTGGGGTTCATGTAGGCATCAGGTCTCAGGACTTGATTCCTGCATTTTAAAGTCCTAAGCCTTGATAAGTATCGCATCAAGGCCTTGCCCTTCATGTCCATCCGTCCCGCAGCGGTCCTGACCGGCGATCTTGTCGCCTCGACCCGGCACCCGGCCGAGACTGTTGACCGAGCAATGCAGCATCTGCACGACGCTGCCCGGGACATCGGCTCGTGGTCCTCGCCACCGCAGGACACCCGCTTCACCCGATACCGCGGAGACGGTTGGCAACTGGTCCTCGCGCGTCCGCACCACGCCTTGCGCGCCGCCATCGTCCTTCAGGCCCGGCTCATGGCCATCGGCCTGCAAACCCGGATCTTCATCGGCATCGGCGCCATCGAGCGTCACGGGACGGACAGTCTGGCGGATGCCTCGGGAGAGGCGTTCGAGAGATCGGGGCGCGGACTGGACGCGCTGGAGGAACCCTGGACCCTCGGCATCGAGGGATCCGGCGTCAATCCGGAAGACCAGATGATCGCAGACCTTCTCGGCGAACGGATCGGGCGCTGGACGCGACCACAGGCCGAAGCGGCCGCACTCCTTTTGGCTTCCGTGGAAAGGGTCCGCACCCTGTCTGAAATCGGCACCCGGCTGGGCATCAGCCCGCAAGCCGTGAATGATCGTGTCCGCGGCGCAGGCTGTGCGACCCTTGCATCGGTGCTGCGCCGGTGGGAGCATCGCAAGGCCCGCGGTGTATGGAGCGGCACCCGATGACTGCAACCTTCATCGCCCTCCTCTTTGCGCACACGCTGGCCGATTTCGTGTTCCAGACCAGCTGGATGGCCGCCAACAAGCACAAGCCGCTCGCACTGGGACTGCACGCGGCCGTGGTTCTGGCAACGGCAATCGTCGCGACCGGAACCCTGCACCCTGCCCTTCTGCTGCTGGCCCTGGTCCACATCGCGATCGACCTCGGCAAGCTGGCCCTGACCCGAACCGGGGCGACTGGGGGCGGCCTTGCTCCCTTCCTGATCGACCAGGCCCTGCACCTTACCACCCTCCTTGCCATGGCCTTCTGGCTGCCGGGGCTCTGGGCCGGCGGGCTCTGGGCGCCCGGAGCCATCGTGACCGGCGACGACGGCGGCATCCTCGGCACGGGTCTCTGGTCCGAGCCGGCGCCGCTGCCGGTCGGCCATCTGCCCGCGCTCATGGTCCTGGCCACCGGATTCATCCTGGCCACGCGCGCGGGGGGCTTCGCGGTCGGGCTGCTCATGCGTCCCTTCGCGGCGAACCTGCCGGGCGGCACGGCCGCCGAGGGACTGCCAGGCGCAGGCCGGATGATCGGGCTTCTGGAACGCGGCCTGATCTTCGTCCTCGTGCTGATCGGCCAGCCACAGGGCGTTGGCCTCTTGATGGCCGCCAAGTCGATCCTGCGCTACGGAGCGCTGAAGGAGGACCGGGAACTATCCGAATATGTCATCATCGGCACGCTGGCCTCCTTCGGCTGGGCACTCGTCGTCTCTTACGCGACCGTCGCCGGGCTCGCTGGCCTGCCCCCGCTTGGAATTCTTCCCGCGACACCCTAGATTGGCGACCAAAGGAGTTCCCCATGTTCGGCATTCCCGGCAAGGCCGCCGTTACCCTGACCCCCGCCGCCGCAGGCCAGATCCGTCGCCTCATGCAGCGCGAGGGCAGCCAGGGCCTGCGCATCGGCGTCAGGAAGGGCGGCTGCGCGGGCATGGAATACACCATGGAATATGTCACCTCGGTCAACCCGCTGGACGAGGTGGTCGAACAGGATGGCGCCAGGGTGATGATCGCCCCCATGGCGCAGATGTTTCTGATCGGCACCGAGATCGACTACGAAACCGGGCTGATCGAAAGCGGCTTCAAGTTCCGCAACCCCAATGTGGTCGAGGCCTGCGGCTGCGGCGAGTCGATCAAGTTCCGCGACGCCCCCGGCACCTGACCTGCTTTCGGCCCTCAAGCCCCGACCCGCAAACGCAATGTTGCCGATCCGTGGCCTTTTCCTTTCCGGCGCTCCGCGTTAGGCGTGTCCGGAGTGCACAAGGAACCGACAGATGAAGAAGCTCGCCGCCGGAAACTGGAAGATGAACGGAACCATGGCCTCGCTGGCCGAGGTGACGGCGCTTCTTGAAGCCCATCCCCGGCCTGCCTGCGAGATGCTGCTCTGCCCGCCCGCGACGCTGATTGCCGCCATGGCCGCCATGGCGCGGGGCACGGCGCTGCAGGTTGGCGCGCAAGATTGCCATCCCAAGCCGCAGGGTGCCCATACCGGCGACATCTCGGTCGCCTTGCTGCGCGATGCGGGGGCGACGCACGTGATCGTCGGCCATTCCGAACGCCGCACCGACCATGGCGAGACGGACGCCATGGTGCGTGCCAAGGCCGAGGCGGTTGTCGATGGCGGCCTGACCGCCATCGTCTGCATCGGTGAAACCGAGGCCGAACGTGACGCGGGCAAGACACTCGCCGTGATCGGCAGCCAGCTCGACGGCTCGATCCCGGGCAGCGCGACGGCGGCCAACCTGGTCGTGGCCTATGAACCCGTCTGGGCCATCGGCACCGGACGCACCCCGACCCTGTCGGAAATCGCCGAGGTGCATGGTTTCCTCCGTGGCCGGCTGCGCGGGCTGATCGGACCCGAAGCCGATG
>JBKBVC010000324.1:0-3177 GCA_046289805.1 Tabrizicola sp. | reverse complement strand
TTTCCGTCACCAGCTTCCGGCCCCAGACCGGTTCCACCATCTTGGCCAGCGCCGACCGCTGGTCGGCTGCGCTTCGTGCTGACAGTTTCGGCAGATGCTCGGCGCAGTAGCGTTCGATCAGGTCGGTCACGCGCGGGGCTTGGCGCTTTGCCTCGCGCTGCCCCAGGGGATCGGCCCCGGCGTCGATCTCGCGTCGCAGTTCCTTGGCCCGCTCCCTTGCAGCCGACACCGACCATTCCGGCCAGCGTCCAAAGGTCATCCGGCGCTGGCGCCCCGCATGGCGGTAGTCCAGCGTGAAGGCCCGTCCGCCGCCGCGGTAGATGCAGGCGGCAAAGCCCCGCACCTCGGTGTCGAAGATCTGATAGTCCCGCCCCGGCACCGGCTCGGCGTCGCGCAGCACTTTCTCGGTCAGCTTGATGCGTTCGGGCATGGCTTCGGTCCTTCTTGCATCCGACATGAGGCGTGGTTTCGCCTGGTTATCAAGGCAAGCACGGCACCTCGGGTGGCGGGGAGGCGGAGGGTGGCAGGAAGGACGCCAGAGCCGCGCCACCCCTTGTTTTCTTGGGTCTTCGGCGCTGGGCGGATCGATGCGCGACTGGTGCCGACCTGCACAATGGGACGTCTGAGGCGGCAGGCGCGGTCATCACGCCGCAAATCAGGCCTTTGAAGAGCCGCGCAGCGACGAATCCTCAAGGAATTCAATGGGTGGCAGGGGTGCCATGCCGGGTGCCACCCCCTCTTTGCCCATCAATGCCGGACAAACACGGTCAATCCGGCTGTTCGCTGGTGTTTGCGGCCTTGGTGTCCGTTTCGTCCATCTGGCAGGACTGGCCGTAATTTCCCCACGCCACCCGATCACCATCGCAAACCCCAATAAAACAAGGGGTGGCACAAGGGCGGCATCCTTTCCGCCACCCTCCGCCTCGCCGCCACCCCTTGGGCTCTGCGCTCACTGGTCCCTGCAAGACGTCCCCGATCTTCGGGGCCAGAACCAGGAGACCCCGATGCCGCATCTCGGATCGATGCCAGACCCGAAGGACAAGCCCCGCACCCTGCTGGTCGGCTGGATCAGCCGTCTCGACCTCGCGTTGGAACTCGGCCTTTCAGTCGACACCCTGCGCCGCTGGGAAGCGATGCGGACGGGCCCACCCTGCGTTCGCGCCGGGCGCAAGGTCTACTACCGCCGCGCCGCCGTCGAGGAATGGCTGGAGGAGCAGGAACAGGCCGCCCCGCGTCGTCGCCGTGCCGGAGGGCACCGGTCATGACCATCCAGCCCCGCAGTTCCGCCTGGCCCGCCGACCGCGTGGCCGAGGCCCGCGCCGTGATCGCCGATGTCGCGCATCACAGCGATCTCATGATCCGGCTCGCCTGCAACGTGCTTGCGCAGCATGGCGAGACCCCTGGCGAGCGAGCTGATGCCCAGCGCCTGCTGGCCGTCGTCGATGCGCGGCGGGGGGTAGCGCGTGCCCAGCGCGAAGACCAGGGGAGGGCCGCGCGATGAAGCGCCGTGGCACCCCCGAGGCTGACCTGCAGCGCGCCGTCGTGCAGGCGCTGCGCATCGCCCTGCCCCGCACGGCCATCATCCATCACTGCGCCAACGAGGTGACCGAGGCCGGTCCGCGCGGGGCCAAGCGCCAGGCGATCCTTGTCGGGATGGGCGTCCATGCCGGTTTCGCGGATTTGATGGTGCTGTGCGATGGCCGCGTCCTGTTCCTCGAGTTGAAGGCGCCGAAGGGGCACCTGCGGCCGGAACAGGAAGCGTTCCGCGACGCGGTGCAGGCGCAAGGCTTCGGCTGGGCGCTGGTGCGCAGCCTCGACGACGCGCTGGGCGCACTGGCGGACCATGGGTTCACCTCCCGAATTGCGACAGCCCCGCGGAGGCCCGCGCCATGAGCCACGAGGCCACCAACTGGGCCATCAAGCAGCGCGGGTTGAAGCCCACGACCAAGATCGTGCTCTGGCACCTCTGCGACCGGTTCAACCCGGACTACGGCTGCTTCCCCTCCCAGGACCGGCTGGCGCATGACTGCGAGATCAGCCGGTCCACGCTGAACGATCACCTTGGCCAGCTCGAGGCCGTGGGCTTGCTGCGGCGTGTGCCGCGGCTCGATCCCGTGACCAAGCGCCAGCTGCCCACCCGCTACATCCTGGGGTTCGAGCCGGGCTTCACACCTGTGGCTGTGGTGCCGTGTCCGGAAACCGGACACGGGGCTGACGGTGCCGCGGAAAGCCCCGACGATGCCTATGGTTGTGATGTCGATGGAATGGCCGATGCCTTGCCGTGTCCGGATTTCGGACACGGGATCGGCGCGGGAGCCATGTCCGAATTTCCAGCCGAGCCGTGTCCGGAAAATGCCGAAAGCCGTGTCCGGATTTCGGACACTAACCCTGTAAGGGAACCTCTAAGTAAACCAGTAAAGGAGGAGGAGGGCGCGCAAGCGCGCGAGACGATTTCCGATGAGGTTTTCGGAGGCCTGCTGGACGCGCTGGGCCTCGACCCCGACGCCCTGCCCGGCTGGTGGCAAGGCTGGCCGCCCCGGCTTCACGTCCAGCGCTGGCACGACGAACTGGGCCTGACCGAGGCGGAGATCATCGCCGCGGCCGAGGCCAGCCGCCAGGAACACCCCGAACCGCCGGATGGGCCGAAGGCACTGGACCGGGCGATGCAACGCGCAGCCCAGCGCAAGGTCGAAGAAGCCGGGCGGAACCGGCGCAAGCCCAAGGCAGCCCCTGCCCCGGCCACCAAGCCGATCACCGACCTGCCCGCCTTCTACGCCGATCTGGTCAACTCCGACCGCTACCTGCCGGTCAGTGCGATCAGCAACACGATGCGCGATGCCATGCTGGCTCGGGGCCTCGTGATACCCGAACGCCTGCGCCAGCGCGGGGTGCGGTGAATGGCATGGTGTCACGTCCCCGGCACGGATTGTCCCTCTGCGCAGGCGGCGGAGGTCTTGATCTGGGCCTCATGCTGGCCGAGCCCGGCTATCACACCCGCGCTTTCGTCGAATGGGAGGACTGGCCAAGGGCAGTCCTCATCGCGGCCCAGCGCGCAGGGTATTTCGCACCGGCCCCGATCTGGACAGACCTGCGCAGCTTCGACGCCCGCCCCTTCCGCGGGGCGTTCGACGTCGTCCTCGCCGGATACCCCTGCCAACCCTTCAGCGCGGCCGGAAA
>JBKBVC010000323.1:0-3195 GCA_046289805.1 Tabrizicola sp. | reverse complement strand
CCGGGATGATGGTAGTGCACGGTGACCAGCCGGTCGGGCAGGACGACAAAGGTCACCGGGCCGATGCCGATCTGTTGCGCTGCATCTGTCGCCACCACCTGCGCGGTCAGGAACAGGGCGCCCTCCTCGCGGTAGATGCGGGACGAGACCTCGATCTCCTGCATGTCCTCGCGCGTGGGGATGTCGATCCCGAGCGCAGCTTCGACCGCGTCTTCCTCGGCCACGGTCGGCGCCTCGAGATCGATCCAGACCGCATCGCCTAGGTGCTGACGCTGGTCGGTCAGCCTGGCGAGCCGGTTGTCCTGCGAACCATAAGCCGTGATCACGCCGCCGCTCCTGTCGTTCCGGCGGTCAGACTAGCGGCGGCGGATCACAAGAAAAAGGCCCCGCAAGTGCGGGGCCGTTCTTCGGTCACAATGGCGCCGGTTCGGGTTCGGATCCCGGTTTCTTGGCCCGCGACTTGGTCTTGGGAATCGCCGCGACCGAGGCGGTGCCGCCGCCCGAAGGAGGCGTATCGGCCTTGTCGGCACCCCCGAGAGGTTCGCCCGCGATGACCTTGCGGATCTCGTCCCCGGTCAGGGTCTCATACTCCAGAAGGCCCTTGGCCAGTCGTTCCCATTCGTCGCGCCTTTCCAGCAGGATGCGGCGCGCGGTCTCGTAGCCCTCGTCGATGAAGCGCTTCACTTCCTGTTCGATCAGCTTCTTCGTCTCGGCGCTGACCGAGAAGCCCCCGGCATTGCCCTGATATCCTTCATGCGCCTCGGCATAGTCGATGTTGCCGACGACTTCCGACATCCCCCAGCGCAGGACCATGGCCCGTGCCAGAGCGCTGGCCTGCTGGATGTCGCCCGAGGGTCCATTCGACACCGCGTCCTCGCCGTACTTGATGATCTCGGCGGCCTTGCCGGCCATGGTCATGGCGATGCGCTGCTCGCACTGATCCTTGTGCCAGTTCAGCCGGTCCATTTCCGGCAGGCTCATCACCATGCCCAGGGCGCCCCCGCGCGGGATGATCGTCGCCTTGTACACCGGGTCACATTTCGGCAGCGTCATGCCGACGATGGCGTGGCCGGCCTCGTGATAGGCGGTCATCTCCTTCTGTTCGGGCGTCAAGACCATGCTGCGGCGCTCGGCGCCCATCATGACCTTGTCCTTGGCGTTTTCGAAATCGACCATGGTCACGAAGCGACGTCCGGCGCGCGCCGCCATCAGCGCGGCCTCGTTCACCAGGTTCATCAGGTCGGCGCCCGAGAATCCGGGCGAGCCGCGGGCGATCGTGCGCAGATCGACATCCGGCCCCAGCGGCACCTTGCGGGCATGAACCGAAAGGATCTTCTCGCGGCCCTTGATGTCGGGGTTCGGCACATGGATCTGGCGGTCGAACCGGCCCGGACGCAGGAGTGCGGGGTCCAGCACGTCCTTGCGGTTGGTGGCGGCGATGATGATGACACCCTCGTTCGCCTCGAACCCGTCCATTTCCACCAGAAGCTGGTTCAGCGTCTGCTCGCGTTCGTCGTTGCCGCCGCCGATGCCCACGCCACGCGCGCGGCCCACGGCGTCAATCTCGTCGATGAAGACGATGCAGGGGGCGTTCTTCTTGGCCTGCTCGAACATGTCGCGCACGCGGGAGGCACCGACGCCCACGAACATTTCCACGAAATCCGAGCCCGAGATGGTGAAGAACGGCACCCCCGCCTCACCCGCGATGGCGCGGGCAAGCAGCGTCTTGCCGGTGCCCGGAGGGCCGACGAGCAGCGCGCCCTTGGGGATCTTGCCGCCGAGGCGGCTGAACTTCTGCGGATTGCGCAGGAATTCCACGATCTCCTCAAGCTCTTCCTTGGCCTCGTCGATGCCCGCCACGTCATCGAAGGTGACGCGGCCCTGCTTTTCGGTCAGAAGCTTGGCCCGGCTCTTGCCGAAGCCCATGGCACCGCCGCGCCCGCCGCCCTGCATCCGGTTCATGAAGTAGATCCAGACGCCGATCAGCAAGAGGAAAGGCAGGAAGGACAAGAGGACCGACACGAAGCCCGACTGCGCCTGCGGCTCGGCCTGGACCTCGACACCCTTGGCGATCAGCTCGCGCGACAGGTTGTCGGTGACGATGTCGCCCGGAGGCTTGATGGTGACATAGGAATTGCCGTCCTTGCCGATGACGACAACCCGCTCGCCATCCAGCACGACTTTCGAGACCTGCCCGGCCTCGACCCGTTCGATGAAGTCGGAATAGGTCAGCGACCGCGAGGACATCGTGGTCTGATTGCCGGAAAACAGCTGGAACAGCGCCATGACCAGAATCAGAAGCACGACCCAGAAGGCGATATTGCGCGCGTTGCCCAAGGTTAGGGATCTCCTGAATGCGCCATCGGCCCCCCATGGGGCACATGCGACTTTGAAGTGAAGATAAACCTTTGGGGGCCGGGTTCAATCACCTAGTCGGAAAAGGTGAAACGGTCGGTCCGGTTTCGCCTGCCACCCTTTGCCGCAGCCGGCTAGCGGGGCGGCAAGCAGCCGCTCGCCCTGCCAGACGCCGGGTGTCACCAGAAGCACCTCTCGCGGCAGGCCCGCCGCCCGCCAGTCCCGCAGCTGCCGCAGTCCTTCGGCCCCCAGCGCACGCACCTCTCCCGCCGGTCCCTCGACCCGCCAGCGTCCATCCCAGAGCTGGCCGACCGGAACCGGCCCGCCCACCGCGCGCGGCTCGCGCATCAGCCAGCCTGCCCGCGCCCGGCATCCGGCCAACGTCGCATGGCCGCCCTCGGCCAGTGCCTGTCCGATGCGGGCGGTTTCGGACGCGCGCGGGGCGTGATCAGACGGCGACAGCCACTTCAGCCCGGCAATCACCACCTGCCGCTGCACCTCGGCGGGCTCTGACCAGAGCCGGGCGTGGAATTGCAGCGCCCCGGCGCGTTCTGCCACATGCTGCGCCGCAGCCGCTGCGACCTGCGCCGACAGCGCCTGCTGCACCCGGGCGAGATGCCCCGCCACGTCAGCCAGCCGCGCCGCGGTGATGCCCAGAGGCGCCAGTGCCGAAAGCGCCTTGCGCGCGCGGGTCCGGGCAAAGCGGTCGTTCTCGTTCGTGGGATCGTCGATCCAGCCGATACCCTCTGCGCGCAGCCAGTCGCGCAGTTCGGCCCGTCCGGCGGCCAGCAGCGGGCGGCGGAACTCCACCCCTGCCTCCTGCCAGACCGGGCGCATCCC
>JBKBVC010000322.1:0-3195 GCA_046289805.1 Tabrizicola sp. | reverse complement strand
CGACCTCGACATACCCGTCCCACAGGAAAAGCTGCCGCGCCGTCTCGAACAGGGCCAGGCGCTCTTCCGGGGTGGGCATCGCGTCCGAGGGGATCATCTGCTGGCGCCGGCTCATCCAGGGCACATGGGCATAGCCATACAGGGCGACACGGTCCGGCGAGAGGGTCAGCAGTTTCTGGACCGAATCGGCGATTCGCGGACCGGTCTGGAACGGCAGGCCGTAAAGGATGTCGGTGTTCAGACTGGCAACGCCCCGGTCGCGGATCCGCATGGCCACATTCCGGGTCAACTCATAGGCCTGGTCGCGACCGATCGCCTTCTGGATCATCGGGTCGAAGTCCTGCACTCCGATCGAGGCCCGATTCATTCCCGCCGCCGCCAGCGCGTCGAGGCGTGCATCGTCGATCTCGTTCGGGTCGATCTCGACCGAGAATTCGCCATCCTCGGCCATGGGCGCCACCGCCTGGATCGCGTCGGCCAGCTCGCGGATCAGGTCGGGGCCAAGCAGCGTGGGCGTGCCGCCGCCCCAGTGCAGACGGCTGAGCGTCACCCCGCGCGGCAGATGCGCGCGCAACAGGGCCAGCTCTGCCTTCAGCACCTTGAGATAGGCCCGGACCGGCTCGTCCGAAGTGGTGCCCTGCGTCCGGCAGGCGCAGAACCAGCACAACCGGCGACAGAAGGGCACATGGACATAAAGCGAGATATCGCTGAACTCCGGCACCGACTCGATCCAGCGGGCCATGTCGCCGGGGCCGACCTCCGACCCGAAATGCGGAGCGGTCGGATACGACGTGTAGCGGGGCACGCGTGCGTCGAATAACCCAAGGCGGGCAAGTTGCGGGTTGTGGCTCATCAGGTTAGGGTAGCCTCGGGTTGGCGACGGCTCCTTGACCCAGATCAACACGAGGCACTCATGTTGCAGGACCATTCCGTCCACGTTCAGTGCGGAGACTGTCCGATCCGGCACCGCGCCGTCTGTGCCCGCTGCGACAGTGACGAACTGACGCGGCTGGAGCAGATCAAGTACTATCGCAGCTTCCAGGCCGGCCAGACGATCATCTGGTCGGGCGACCGGATGGAGTTCGTGGGCTCGGTGGTCAGCGGGATCGCGACCCTGACCCAGACCATGGAGGACGGACGGCGGCAGATGGTCGGGCTTCTGCTGCCGTCGGATTTCGTGGGCCGACCGGGCCGCGCCACTGCCGCCTTCGACGTTACCGCGACGACCGACCTGGTGATGTGCTGTTTCCGCAAGAAACCCTTTGAAGACTTGATGGCAGCGACACCGCACATCGCGCAGCGGCTGCTGGAGATGACGCTGGACGAACTGGACGCCGCCCGGGAATGGATGCTGCTGCTCGGCCGCAAGACCGCGCGCGAGAAGATCGCCTCGCTGATCGCGATCATCGCCCGGCGAGATGCCGCGCTGCACCTGCGCCGGCCGGCCGGCTCATTGGCGGTGGACCTGCCGCTGACCCGCGAGGAGATGGCCGATTACCTTGGCCTCACGCTCGAGACGGTCAGCCGCCAGATCAGCGCGCTGAAGCGCGACGGGGTCATCAGCCTGGAAGGCAACCGCAGGGTCAGGATTGCCGATATCGACCGGCTCATGGAAGAAGCCGGCGACGACAGCGACGGTGGGATGCTGGTCTGACACAGCCTTGCCGGCTCGGTACGAAATCCCGAACCCGCGCCAGCCGCTTCAGCGCCGGACTTGGTGCAACATGTGTAACCGCCCCTTGCGCAAGAGGTATCTTCGGAGCTGGTTTTGGCGCGTCATCGGGTGCTGACATGTGTCCGGCCTTTGATGCGGCCATCATCATGCCGCAGGCCCGTATGGTGTTCGCAGGTCGGGTCCAGATCAAAGCCGCGTGCTCATAGGCACTCTGTTGCACACTGGTTCTCCCGATCCCGTCTCACGACCGTTGCGCCAAACCTCTCCTTGCCCTCTTTCGCTCCGACGTCCTCGCGACCGTGACGGCTTACGCCGCCGCGGCCGGAGACTGATAGACGCCGCCCCGGGCCATCAGGGCCCAGACGATCCGCGCCATCTTGTTGGCGAGCGCCACCCGCACCAGCATCGGCGGCTTGCGCGTCAGCATCCTGCCCAGCCAGGTGCACGGCCGGGCCGCGGCATGGACGTGGCGCTTGATGATGACGCTGTTGGCCCCGATGATCAGAAGCCGTCGCAAGGAGCGCTCGCCCATCTTCGTCGTGGCCCCGAGGCGCTGTTTGCCCCCGGTGGAATGCTGGCGGGGCGTCAGGCCCAGCCACGCGGCGAAGTCGCGCCCCTTGCGGAACGTCCCGGGCGGCGGGGCCAGGACCGCGATGGCGGTGGCGATCAGGGGGCCGATGCCGGGCACCGTCATGAGCCGCCGGGCCACCTCGTTCTCCTTGGCGCGGCGCGCGATCTCGGCGTCGAGCTTGCCTATCTCCGCCTCAAGATGGGTGAGGGTGCTGACCAGCACCTTCAGCGTGGCGACGGCATCGGCGGGCAACCCGCTGTCCGGATCATCGACGATGGCGATCAATCGCGCGGCGTTGGCTGCCCCCTGGGGCACGATCTGGCCGAACTCGCCCAGGTGCCCCCGGAGCGCATTGATCGCCTGCGTCCGCTGCCGGATCAGAAGCTCGCGGATCCGGAAGACCATCGCGGCCCCCTGCGTCTCCTCGCTCTTCACGGGCACGAACCGCATCGTCGGACGCTGGGCGGCCTCGCAGATCGCCTCGGCATCAGCGGCATCGTTCTTTTGGCGCTTGACGAACGGCTTGACGTAGGCGGGCGGGATGAGCCGCACCTCATGGCCCAGCTTGCCGATCTCGCGGCCCCAGAAGTGGGCGCCGCCGCAGGCTTCCATCGCCACGACGCACGGCGGCAACTGCCCAAAGAAGGCCAGAACCTGATCTCGCCTCAGCTTCTTGCGCAGAACCGCCCGACCCGAGGCGTCGGCGCCATGCGCCTGAAACACATTCTTCGCCAGGTCGAGCCCGACCGTGATAATCTCCGACATGACCGCTCCCCTCTGTGGATCCTCGCAGACCCACCTTGGCACATCGATGCCGTCGGGGGGCGGTCACATCATCAGAGCCCTTTCACTCTACCAGTCTATGGTAACCGTCCGGCCTGACCGCCCTGCCGCAGGGTGAGAGAGCGGGATAGTGTCCACCATCGATAGTGGACACTATGGTGCAGGC
>JBKBVC010000321.1:1626-3208 GCA_046289805.1 Tabrizicola sp. | reverse complement strand
GTGGCTTGAGGGATCCTGTGCGTGGGGCCGACGCTATATTCGCCGGGTATGACCCTTGCGCTGCGCCACGGAGGCCTCCCTTGCTTGCGACCCGGACGTTGTTTTCCCTTGCCGTTGCGCTGGCTCTGCCGGCGGCCCATGCCTCTACGGTCGATACCTCGGCGGGTGCCTTGTCGATCACCAGGGTGATCGGCGGTCTTGAAGAGCCGTGGGCCATTGCCTTCCTGCCGGACGGGACGGCGCTGGTCACCGAGCGGGGCGGCCGGCTGCTCGGCATTGCGGATGGAGTCGGACAGCCCATCGCCGGGGTGCCCGACGTGCTGGCGGAGGGTCAGGGTGGATTGCTCGACGTGATGGTGCCCGCAGATTTCAACCGGACCCGAGAGATCTGGCTGACCTTCGCGGCTCCGGCAGGTAGCGGCGGGGCCACGGCGGCCGGTGTCGGGCGGCTCTCGCCGGACGGGCGGCGGCTGGAGGATTTCCGCGTGGTCTTCTTCGGCGAACCCTACCTTGGGGGGCGGCACTTCGGCTCCCGGCTGGTCGAGCTGCCGGACGGGTCGGTTGCCCTGACCACCGGAGACCGGGGCACCGGGCCGCAGGGGATGCAGGCGCAGGATCCGAAGCTGTCGGCGGGCAAGGTGATCCTGCTGCGGCGCGACGGCACACCGGCGGTCGCCGTCGGGGGTTGGACCCCCGGGATCCTGTCGATCGGCCACCGCAACATCCAGGGCGCGGCGCTGGATCTGGAGGGTCGCCTCCTGACGGTCGAACATGGGGCGAGGGGCGGAGACGAGCTGAACGCGCCGGAGGCGGGCAGGAACTACGGCTGGCCGGTGGTTTCCTACGGGGTGAACTACGACGGCACCCGGATCGGCGAGGGCACCGAGAAGCCGGGGATGGAGTCGCCGCTGCATTACTGGGATCCCTCGATCGCCCCGTCCGGACTGATGGTCTATTCGGGCAGGCTGATCCCGGACTGGCGGGGCGACATCCTGTTCGGCTCGCTCAACAGCGACTTCCTCGGACGGCTCGACCCGGACACCCCCGCCGCGACCGGCTATGCCGAAGAACGGATCAGCGCCCCGGAAACCGGCAGGGTGCGCGACGTGGTCGAGGCGCCGGACGGGTCGATCTGGTTCCTGTCGGTCCTGGACGGGGCGGCCTACCGCCTTGCGCCTGCGGAGTAGTGTCCACGGTGGTCAGGATCGGAAAACTTCATCTTCACAATGGCTTGCCGTTTTCTGTTAACCTGGCGTTAACCCACCCTGGGCCGCCTAGATCGAGAGCCTGGCCGGCACCGCACCGGGCATGCCTTGTGTGCCGCGCTCGCGGTAGGGGGTGGTATGGTAGTGGCTGCGGTAGCACTTCGAGAAGTGCGAGGGCGAAGCAAAGCCGCAGGCCAGCGCGACGTTGATGACGCTCATGTCGGTCTGCATCAGCAGGTTCCGCGCCTTTTGCAACCGAAGTTCCATGTAATACCGCTTGGGGCTGCGGTTCAGATAGCGGCGGAACAGACGCTCCAGCTGGCGGGTGGACATGCCCACCTCCTCGGCCAGATCGGCGGGCGACAGCGGGTCCTCGA
>JBKBVC010000321.1:0-1616 GCA_046289805.1 Tabrizicola sp. | reverse complement strand
GATCAGCTGGTCGGCGACGGTATTGGCCAGATCCTCGCCGTGGTCGGCGGCAATGATCTTCAGCATCAGGTCGATCGAGGAAATCCCGCCCGCCGTCGTCCAGCGGTTGCCGTCCATGACATAGACCGACTTGGTCAGCTTCACATCCTCGAACTCTTCGGCGAAACCGTCCTGGTTTTCCCAGTGGATCGTCGCCTTCTTCCCGTCGAGGAGCCCGGCCTTGGCCAGCGCGTGCCCCCCGGTGCAGATGCCGGCGATGGTCACGCCGCGCCGCGCCTCGCGCCGAAGCCAGTTCACCACGCCCCGCGTCGTGGTGCGCTGGATGTCGATCCCGCCGCAGACCAGGACCACATCCTCGCGATCCACTTCCTCGAGCCCCATGTCGAGGCGGAACACCGCACCGTTCGAGCAGGCCTTCTCGGTCCCTTCGCCCGCCAGCACCCAGGTATAGAGGGTCTCGCCAGCAACGCGGTTGGCCAGGCGCAGCGGCTCGATCGCGCCGGCGAAGGAGATCATGGTAAACTTGTCGAGCAGAACGAAGACGAACCGGCGGGCAGCGGTCTGTTTCCGTGTCGGGGTGGCCTTGAGCGGCGCAAGCGTCATTTCTGCGACCTGTTCGTGTCGTTTGCGGTGCATCGAACCGCAAATTCCGCCCCTTCGCAAGGGCCGAAAGCCACGGTTTTCGCCCAATCGCCCTTTGCAAAGGCGGAAACGCGGGCGTATATCGCAGGCCGAATGAATGACCGACCGGAGAAGCAGGATGACCACGGGATGGACGAAATCGGCCTGGCGCGCGAAGCCGCGGATCCAGATGCCGGATTATCCCGATCAGGGCGCGCTGAACGCGGTCGAGGCGCAGCTGGCGAAATATCCCCCGCTGGTCTTTGCCGGCGAGGCGCGGCGGCTGAAGAAGGCGCTGGCTCAGGCGGCGGAGGGCAAGGCCTTCCTTTTGCAGGGCGGCGATTGTGCGGAAAGCTTTGCCGAGTTCAGTGCCGACAACATCCGCGACACCTTCCGGGTGATGCTGCAGATGGCGGTGGTGCTGACCTATGCCGCCAAGGTGCCGGTCATCAAGGTGGGCCGGATGGCCGGCCAGTTCGCCAAGCCGCGCTCAGCCCCGACCGAGGTCATCAACGGGGTGGAGCTGCCCAGCTACAAGGGCGACATCATCAATGGTTTCGAGCCGACGCCCGAGGCTCGGGTCCCGGATCCGAACCGGATGCTGCAAGCCTACACCCAGGCAGCGGCCAGCCTGAACCTCTTGCGCGCTTTCAGCACGGGCGGTTTCGCCGACATCCACCGGGTGCATTCCTGGACGCTGGGCTTTGCCGAACATGACAAGGCGGAACGCTACCGCGAGATGGCGAACCGGATCTCGGATGCGCTCGACTTCATGAACGCGGCCGGGGTCAACAGCGACTCGGCGCCGGAGCTGGCGCGGGTTGACTTCTACACCAGCCACGAGGCGCTGCTTCTGGAATACGAAGAGGCGCTGTGCCGGGTGGATTCGATCACCGGGCAGAACGTGGCCGGATCGGGCCACATGATCTGGATCGGCGACCGCACCCGCCAGCCGGACGGTGCGCATGTCGAATTCTGCCGGGGCGTCCTGAACC
>JBKBVC010000320.1:0-3212 GCA_046289805.1 Tabrizicola sp. | reverse complement strand
GAACTGCTCCGCCGCCCCGCGGGTAAGGCGTTCCAGCCAGGCTTCGTAATCCTTCTCGCGCCCGGACTTCACTTTGCGGCGCACGACAACTGTCACAGGGCTGGGGGTGACCGGACCGCTCATGCGCCTGTCACCGGCAGGTCATACCAGTCGGGCTTGGACTGCTCCCACAGGTTCTTCATGATCCGCTTGCCGGTCGGCCCGTCGATCAGCCCGGCCGAGACGAGCCAGCGCCCTGCCGGCGTGATCTCCTTCAACACCCGCGCCCCGCAGGTGCCGCAGAAGGCGCGGCGGCTGGTCTCGGAGGACTGATACCAGACCAGGGCTGCCTCGCCCCGGATCGTGACGGCCTCGCGCGGGGCGGCGAGGAAGGCGTTGAAATTGCCGTGCATCTTCTGGCAGTCGTTGCAATGGCAGGCCAGAACCCCGGCGGCATCGGCCGGCAGCGTCAGATGGATCGCGCCGCAGTGGCAGGTGGCGGAAAGGGTTTCGGTCATCGCTCAGCCCTCCACCGCCGCGAAGGCCCAATTGCGGCCCTTGCCGCGGAACAGCGCCTGGTTGATCCAGACCATGCCGAAAGGCTCCAGCAGCCGCGCCTTGGTGATGTCGCCCGCATCCAGCGGCTCGAAGCCCAGATCGGCAATCATCTGCGCCGCCTGCGCCTTGGCCGCAGCGTCGTTCCCCGCCATGAACATCACGGGCCGGTGCGGCAGGTGGTCGTTCCTTGCCATGATCTCGGCGCCGACCTGGTTCAATGTCTTGACCACATGGGCCTGCGGCAGCCAGCCCTGCACGATCTCGCCGCCCGAGGTCGTGTGGCCGACGGTCAGGGCGAGCTTGCCGCCCACCATCCCCAGAGGATTCATGCAGTCGATCACGGTCTTGCCCGCAAGGTCACCCAGCGATGTCACCGCCGCCTCCGCCGCGCCCCAGGGCAGCGCGAGGATCACCACCTCGGCCCCTGCCGCCGCTTCGGCCGGACCCGCCGCCGCCGCGCCCGTCTCGGCCGCCAGCGCCACGACCTCCGCCGCCTGCGGACGACGCGCGCCAAGAGTCACCGCATGTCCCTTGCCATTCAGGCCCCGCGCGATTGCCCCGCCTACATTGCCGGTGCCGATGATCGCGATGCGCATGAGTTTCTCCTTGCTTAACTCGTTGAAGCGGAGATATGTCATCAGGCAAAGAAATGGTAATGAATAAGGATCATGTCGGACTTCAGCATATCCGAACTCAGGCGGCTGGACCTGACGCTGCTTCTGGTGTTGCTGGGGCTGGTGCGGCACCGCAAGGCGGTGGACGTGGCCGCCGAACTGGGCCTGACGCAATCGGCCATCAGCCAGGCGCTGAAGCGGTTGCGCGACATCTTCGGCGACGAACTGTTCCTGCGCCGCCCGCACGGGATGGAACCCACCGCGACGGCGCTCGCGCTCGAGGCGCCGGTGGCGGCGGCGGTCGAGGCGCTGCGCGGCGCGCTGGGGGTGGCGCGGGCCTTCGACCCTGCTACCGCGACAGGCGTGTTGCGGGTGGCCGCGCTCGATGCCGAGCAGGCGGTGCTGATCCCGCCCTTCGCCGCCCGCCTGCGGCAGGCCGCGCCGGGGCTGACGCTGTCCGTCCTGCCGCTCGGGCGCGGCGCGGCGATGGAGGCGCTGTCCGAAGGCCGGGCCGATCTGGCGCTGGGCTTCGTCTGGGACCCCCCCGAAGCGATCCGCGTCGACCACCTCTACGTCGAAGGCTTTCTGGTCGCCGGCCGGCCCGAGGTGCTGCCGCAGGCCCCCGAGCTCGACCTGGACAGCTATTGCAAGGCGGACCATGTGCTGATCTCGCCCGGTGGCGATCTGCGCGGCGTGGTGGACGACCGGCTCGAGGCCATGGGACGCACGCGCCGCGTGGTGCTGGGCCTGCCTGCCTTCCTGCCCGCGCTGGCCGCCGCCGCCGCCTCGCGCGCGCTCGTCACGCTGCCGGCCCGCCTGGCCACCGCCTTCGCCCCCGGCTTCGGCCTCGTCACCGCCCCCCCACCGCTCGAGGTGCGCCGCTTCCCCGTCTCGGCCTTCTGGCACCGCCGCAACGATGCGGACCCGCGGACGATCTGGATCAGACAGCAGTTGCCGGGGCTCTGACGGCCCGCTTCTGCCGAAACAGGCGGCAGGAGCGGACGTATTACGCTGAAGGATCATGATCTTTCAGAGAACGTCCGACACCGGTCCTGTCCCCTCTGCCATATCCGTTGCAAGGATCTGATCTCCTGGAGATTGCCGCCTGGGGCACCGGTTGGCCACCAGGGTCGATGGCGTCGGATCGGTCTGTAGTGTCGGATGGCGCGACCCGGATCGTTCTTCTGGTTCGCGATTCCCCGAGGTGGGTGAGCGCCATGTCGATCGGCATCGTGATCTTCAGGCAGGTCAGGATGGCGCCTTCACCGTTGACAGGCTGCCGCCCGCGCTTGGGGGCCGGGACGGCTGTCAGGTCATGGCGGGACCGAACCGCGACCGCGCGCATGGCCGCAGGTCCGCTCGGAACGTTGCGCCGGTTCGGGAGTTCGGCCGGGGCGATCACCCTTTCCAGCGACCCTCCAGACGACCGGGAGGACCGGGCCGGGGCCGGAAAGGACCGCAGCCGCACCGGCGCGGCAGAAGGATGGTCGCATACGACCACGGGACGCTTGGGCTGATGGCCCAAAACCCGGTAAGATCGCACGACACATCCGGAGACCCGGCGGAGCCCCATGCGCGCGATCCTGATCCTGTCCCTGTCCGCCCTGCCCGCCCTGGCCGAGCCGGAGGAGGAGATCGGCACCCTCAACCCCGAGGAGATGACCGTCGCCCGCATCCTCGACGATGTGGCCCGGGGCGAGACCAGCATGATGCATTGCGCCGCCGGCTACGGGATCACCAAGAAGGGCGACCACGACCATGCGCGCGAGGTGTTCGAAGCCTGCGCGCGCGACGGCTGGACCGGGGCGATGACCTGGATGGCGCAGCTCGACGACAACGGTCTGGCCGCGCCGGGCGAGGATCCGGCTCGCGCCGCGAACTGGGACCGGATGGCCGCCGAAGCGGGCGATCCGGTGGGCCAGTTCAACTACGGGCTGGACCTGATGCGCGGGCGCGGCGTGGCGCAGGATCAGGCTGCGGGGCGCGCGCTGGTGGACCGGGCAGCGGCGGCGGGCCTGCCGGTGGCGCAAAGGCTGCGGGCGGCGGACTACGACCTCGACG
>JBKBVC010000319.1:0-3222 GCA_046289805.1 Tabrizicola sp. | reverse complement strand
CCCCCGCTCCGCCGCATGTCACTTCGGAATGTCGCCGGTGATTCCTTCGACGTAGAAGTTCATCCCCAGCAGGTCGCCATCGGGGGCGGTCTGCCCCTCGGCCAGCCACGGGCTGCCGTCCTGCTTGTTGATCGGCCCGGTGAACGGGTGATAGGTCCCCGCCGCGATCGCATCGCGCATCGCCTCGGCCTCGGCCTTCACGTCGGCCGGCACCTTGTCGGTGATCTCGCCGATCAGAACCTCGCCGCCGGCGATCCCTTCCCAGGCGTCGATCTGCTCGTAGGTCCCGTCCAGAAGAGCACCGACCCGCTTCACATAGTAGGGCCCCCAGTTGTCGATGATCGAGGTCACCCGCGGCCCGTCCTTGTAGGCCGCCATGTCCGAGGCCTGGCCAAAGCCGATCACGCCCTCGACCTTCGCGGCCTCGGCCAGAGGGGCGGTCGAGTCGGTGTGCGCCGCGATCACGTCCACGCCCTGATCGATCAGCGCCTTGGCTGCGTCGGCCTCCTTGGCCGGGTCGAACCAGGTGAAGGCCCAGACCACCGACAGCTGCACGTCGGGGTTCGCCTTCTTGGCATGCAGATAGTAGCTGTTGATCCCCATGATGACCTCGGGGATCGGGAAGGACGCGATGTAGCCGATCTTGTTCGACTTGGTCATCTTGCCCGCGATATGGCCCTGCACTGCGCGGCCCTCGTAGAAGCGGGCGTTGTAGGTGGACACGTTCGGATGCTCGCGCTTGAAGCCCGTGGCATGTTCGAACTTCACGTCGGGGAACTTGGCGGCAACGGCGTTGGTTGCGTCCATGTAGCCGAACGAGGTGGTGAAGATGATGTTGCAGCCGCCCAGCGCCATCTGGGTCAGCACGCGCTCGGCGTCTGCACCTTCCGGCACGTTCTCCTGATACTGGATCTCGACCTTGTCGCCATAGGCTTCCTGCACGGCCAGCGCGCCCTGATGGTGCTGGTAGGTCCAGCCGCCGTCGCCGATCGGGCCGACATAGACGAAGCAGGCCTTCACCTTGTCCATGCCCTGCGCGAAGGCCCCCGAGGCCAGCATCAGCCCCATCGCCGCCGTCGCCAGCAGATTTCTCCGTTTCATCCTCGTACTCCCCTTGGTGGCAGGGCCTTTCTCGACCCCGCGGTTATGTGCCTCAGCGCGAGGCGTGAAAGTTCTGGCCAAGGCTTGCCGGAGCCCCGCTCGCCTTGCCCTTCCGCCCGGCCGACATGATGACCAGCACCAGGATGGTTATCAGATAGGGGGCCATGGACAAGTACTCGACCGGGATCGCCGAGCCGGCGACCTGAAGGTTCAACTGCAACACGGTGATGCCGCCGAAAAGATAGGCACCGATCAGCACGCGCCAGGGCTTCCAGCTGGCGAAGACCACGATGGCAAGCGCGATCCAGCCGGCACCGGCCGTGATCCCGTCCACCCATTGCGGCACCCGGGCAAGGCTCACATAGGCCCCGCCCATCCCCGCCATCGCGCCGCCGAAGGCGATGCAGGCCAGCCGGATGCGGTTGACCTTGTAGCCCAGCGCATGCGCCGCCTCGTGGCTTTCGCCCACGGCGCGGATGACAAGACCCACGCGCGTCGCTTTCAGCACCCACCACAGCACCGCCGTCATCGCGATCGAGAAATAGACGACCCAGTCGTGGCCGAAGAGAATCGGCCCCACCACCGGCAAATCGGCCAGCGCATCGGGCAAGAGCCGCCCGGTCGGCGGCGGCTTGATCCCGTTGTAGCCCTGCCCGCCAAGCGACGAGACCCCGAGGCCAAACAGCGTCAACGCCAACCCTGTCGCCACCTGATTGGCCAGGAACACCTGCGTGAGCAACGCAAAGATCAGGCTCAACACCGCCCCCGCCGCCGCTCCACCGATGAAGCCCAACACCGGGCTGCCGGTCTGCACCGCCACGACAAACCCGCCCAACGCCCCGATGATCATCATCCCCTCGACGCCCAGGTTCAGCACGCCCGCGCGCTCCACCACCGTCTCGCCCAGCGCGGCCAGCAGGATCGGCACGGCCGAGGCCATGAGGGTTGCGATCAGGATGACCGGATTGATGCCGCCAAGATCCATCAGTGCGCTCCCACAGCCAGCCGGAACCGGTAATTCGTCAGCACGTCCACAGCGAGAAGGAAGAACAACAGCATCCCCTGGAACACCTGGATCGCCGCATCGGGCAACCCGAGGTTCGTGGACGCCATTTCGCCCCCCACATAGGTCAGCGCCATCAGGAACCCCGCCAGCACGATCCCCAGCGGATTGAGCCGCCCGAGGAAAGCCACGATGATCGCCGTGAAGCCATACCCGGTGTTGAAGTCGATGCTGATCTGCCCCGCCGGCCCCGTCACCTCGAACAGCCCCGCCAGCCCCGCCAGCGCGCCGGAAATCCCCATGCACATCACCACCAGCCGCGTCGGCGACACCCCATGAAACCGCGCCGCGCGGGGGGCCTGCCCGGCCAGCCTGATCTGAAACCCCGCCTGGTGCCGCGTCAGCAGGATCCAGGCCAGCACCGCCGTCACCAGCGCCGCCACACCCCCCCAGTGCAAACCCGTGCCGGCAATGAGTTCCGCATTCTGCGCCGCCGGATAACTGGAGAAATTGCGGCTCCCCGGAAAGCCCATCCCCTCGGGGTTCTTCAGAAAACCCGTGGAGGCCTTGGCCAGGATCGTCTCGGCCACATAGACCAGCATCAAGGAGACCAGGATCTCGTTGGTGTTGAACCGCGTCTTCAGGATCGCCGGGATCATCGCCCAGACCCAGCCGCCGAAGGCGCCGGCCACCACCATGACCGGAAAGATCCAGCGGCTTTCCGTCGGGAACACCGCCAGCCCCACCCCGGCGCCGAAGATCGCCCCCATGATGTACTGACCCTCGGCCCCGATGTTCCAGATTCCCGCCCGGAAGCCCAGCGCCAGCCCGATGGCGATCAGGATCAGCGGCCCCGCCTTCACCAGAAGCTGGCCGCGCAGATAGAAGGCGAACTCGCCGAAAACCGGGTCCCAGAAGATCGTGCGGATCACCTCGAACGGGTTCTTTCCCATCGCGGCAAACAGGATGCCGCCCGCGACCATGGTCAATATCACCGCCACGGGCGGCGTTGCATACAGCCAGAACCGGCTGGGGGTGGGGCGCTTCTCAAGCCTCAGCACGACAAGCCCCTTTCATCTGTCCACAAATATCCCGGGGGGTCTGGGGGGCTGGCCCCC
>JBKBVC010000318.1:0-3229 GCA_046289805.1 Tabrizicola sp. | reverse complement strand
GGCGCCCGAGGGCGACGATACTCGGCGTTGGGGGCCTCCGTTCCTCGAGGTGAATGGGGAACGCTCAGCCGCCTATTTCCACGCCGCGAACCGCGGCAAGCGCGGCATCACCTGCGATTTCCGCACGCCCGAAGGTCAGGAGACCGTGCGCCGGCTGGTCGCTGACGCTGATGTGGTGATCGAGAACTTCAAGGTCGGGGGCCTTGCAAAATACGGGCTGGACTACGACAGCCTGCGCAAGGTGAACCCGCGGCTGATCTACTGTTCGATCACCGGCTTCGGCCAGACTGGCCCCTATGCGCATCGTGCGGGCTATGACTTCATCATCCAGGGCATGTCGGGACTGATGAGCGTGACCGGCCCCGCCGACGGTCAGCCGCAGAAGGTGGGTGTGGCGGTGACGGATGTCTTCACCGGGGTCTATGCCGCGACCGCGATCCTTGCCGCCTTGATCCAGCGTGGACGGACGGGCGAGGGGCAGCACATCGACATGGCGCTTCTGGACGTGGCAACCTCGATCATGGCGAACCAGGCGATGAACTACCTCGCCTCGGGCAAGCCGCCGGGTCTGATGGGCAACGCGCATCCGAACCTCGCACCCTATGCGGTGTTCGACTGCAAGGACGGCTGGATCATCCTGGCCACCGGCAACGACGCGCAGTATCAGCGGCTTTGCGCGATCCTCGGACTGCCGGAGCTTGCGACCGATCCCGCCTTCCTGACCAACGCCGACCGCGTGACCAACCGCGCCGCGCTTACGGAAAGGCTGACCGAGGCGACGCGCAGCTTTGCCAAGGCGGACCTGCTGGCTGCCTGCGAGGCCGAGGGCGTCCCCGCCGGGCCGATCAACGACATGGCCGAGGTCTTTGCCGATCCGCAGGTCATAGCGCGGGGCATGCGGATCGCGCCCGAGGGCGTGCCGGGCGTGCGCAGCCCGATGACCTTCTCGGCGGCCGAACTGGCGCTGGACCGCCCCGCGCCGCGTCTGGGCCAGCACCAGGCCGAGGTGCTGGGCAAGAAGGGCTGACAGCCAGGCTCAGGCCTCGCCCTCTGGCACCGCTTCCAGGATGTCGCCGGGCTGGCAGTCCAGCGCGGCGCAGATCGCGGCCAGCGTCTCGAAGCGGATGCCCTTGACCTTGCCCGATTTCAGCAGCGACAGGTTCTGTTCGGTGATCCCGATCCGCTCGGCCAGCTCGCGCGAGCGCATCTTGCGCTGGGCCAGCATCACGTCCAGCCGGACGACGATCTGCATGTTGTGGGGCGGCATCAAACGAAACTCGCGTTCTCGGCCTTGACCCGCGCCGCCTCGCGCGTCGCCCACCCCCGGCAGCGCCCGCCTGGACCTTTTCTCGTCACGGGGCAAAGATCGACTCTCGGGCAGCTTCCGCCTTGCGGACCGCCCCGTTCCGCCCGGCATCGCCCTGCCGGCTGGCGCCACCGCCCGAAGCTTTGCCATCGCCGAGGCCGATGTCGCCCGGATGCGCGCCCTCCAGGCCGACATCGCGGAATGGAAGCGCGAAGGGGCGGCGAAGGGGCAGCTCGGCCTCGGGATCGGCGGCTGCGCGATCGGCGATGGACCCGCGCCAGAGGCGCGGGGCTCGGTCCTGCTCAGGGTGGCGGTGGATGGCCCCTTCGTGCCGCTGGTCGCCGACGGGCGGCTGTCCGACCTGCTCGGGCCCGAGGTACTGCGCGCGATCAAGCCTTGCCAAGCCGCCGAATAGCGCGTAGGCGCCCGCCTTCGGTTGAGATTGCGCGTCCCGGATGCTACTCTTTTCCGAAGCCCCGGCGCGGGGGCCATTGGCCGCGCCTGTCTCTGGAGGACCCGGTCCTGTCGCATTCTGATCCCGCCACCGGCCTGCCGGTCGGTCCGCGCCTGAAGCCCGCCGAAGCCCCGCAGGACCACGCGTCCGAGGACGTGCTGGCCCTTGTGCTGAAATCCGTCGATGACGACAAGGCCGAGGACATCGTGCAGATCGACCTGCGCGGCCGGTCGGACGTGGCCGATTACATGGTGATCTGCTCGGGCCGGTCGTCTCGCCAGGTCGCCTCGATCTCGGAAAAGCTTGCCGACCGGTTGAAGCAGGAGATGCGGATTTCCGTCCGCATGGAGGGGAAGGAAACCGGCGACTGGGTGCTGATCGACGCGGGCGACGTGATCGTTCATGTCTTCCGCCCGGAAGTGCGCGACTTCTACCAGCTGGAAAAGATGTGGCTGCCCATGGGGGCGGGCGCGGCCCGCGCGGCCAAGGCCTGATGCGGCTGCACCTCTGCGCCGTCGGCCGCCTGCGGGCGGGGGCAGAGCGTGACCTCGTGGACGACTACCTGCAAAGGCTCGACCGCAACGGGCGGCCCCTCGGCCTCGGACCGGTTTCCGAGCACGAGGTCGAGGACCGCAAGGGTGGCGGCATGACGGCCGAAGGCGCGCTGCTGGCGCGCGCAATCCCCGAAGGTGCGGCACTGTGCGTGCTGGATGAACGGGGCAAGCTCATGACCAGTCCCGAGTTCGCCGCCCAGCTTGCCGACTGGCGCGACGGGGGGCGACAGGACGCGGCCTTCGTGATCGGCGGGGCGGACGGGGTGGACCCCGCGCTGCGCGCCCGGGCCGACCTGGTGCTCAGCTTCGGCCGCATGGTCTGGCCGCACATGCTGGTCCGGGTCATGCTGGCCGAACAGCTCTACCGCGCCGCGACGATCCTTGCGGGCTCGCCCTACCACCGGGTCTGACGGCGGGCGCCTCGCTTCCTCCGGTCGCTCAGCAGCGGGACACAAGCGAGGAGTACCCGAAGGGCTTCGACGAGCCGCCCCTACAAGAGCGCTTTCTCTGCCGCAGCACCCAGCCGCAGCAATCGCGGCTCCTGCCCCGGCCCTGCCATCAGACTGATCCCGCATGAGGGCTGCGAGGTCGGCAGCGTCAATGCGCACCCTCCCATCAGGTTGCCGATCCTTGTATTGCGCAGCGCCAGCAGGTTCTCGGTCACATAGTAGGCGTCGTCGGTCATCAGCCGGTTCGCATCCGGTGGCAGGATCGGCGACGAAGGCAGCAGCACCGCATCGTAACCTGCGACCCGATCGGACCAGAGCCGGCGGATCGCCTCCAGCCGGCGCCAGGCGGCGACATAGTCTGCCGCCAGGATCGTGGCGCCCGACCGGAAGCGTTCAAGGATCCGCGGGAACATCTTCTCGGGCGCGCGCTCGATGGTCTCGCGCCAGATGGCATAGGCTTCGGGGG
>JBKBVC010000317.1:0-3282 GCA_046289805.1 Tabrizicola sp. | reverse complement strand
ATTGCGCGCCGGGCTCGCCATAGGCCGCCCAGGGCCGGTTCTGCCAGCGCCGGAACCCCTCGATCGTCACTTCGGGATGGAACTGGAACCCATAGACCCTGTCGCCGAAGCGGAAGGCCTGATTCGGAAACAGCGGGCTCGAAGCCAGATGCACCGCACCTGCGGGAATGGCAAAGGTGTGAAAATGTGCCTGCGCCATGTGCAGTGTCGCGGGCAGGAAATCATCGGCCTGATCGGTGGGCGCAATCGGATAGTAACCGAACTCGTGCAATCCCTCCGGCACCGGCCCGACCTCGGCGCCCAGCAGCCGCGCGATCTGCTGCGCCCCCTGGCAGATGCCCAGCACCGGCAAGCCGCGGTCCATGCAGGCGCGGATCCAGCGTGCCTCCTCGCGCAGGAAGGGGTGCCTGTCCTCGTCGAAGACGTTGAACGGCCCGCCATAGATGACGGTGCCAGCAACCTGAGGGCCGGGACCACCCAACACGTCGCCCTTGAAAGGTTTGCGAATGATCGGATTGAAGCCGTTCTCGACCGCGAAGGTGACGATACGGTCATCCGGCGGATCGTCTCCGTGCCGCACCAGCACGAGGTCACGTCCCATCCCTTCCCCTTTCCAAGGAGCGGTGTCGCGTGGCCCTGAGAGAACCCTGTGCCAGAGGTCGCCGACGAGGATGCACAGACGGCGCGAGGCTTCAAGTGCAAAGTGAATCGCGCCGCGGAGCCAACTGACGTCGGCTGATGCGCGGGACGGCGCGGGGCTGGTGACCTGCCCGGGGTGCGCAGCCCGGGCAGGCATTCCGTCTCAGTCGGGACGGTCGTCCTTGAAGGTGCGATGGCCCGAGATCATGGTCGAGACGATGGACTGCCGGCTCATGATGTCCTCGCGGATCGCCACATAGATGTGGATGATCATGAAGATCACGATCCACCACATGCCGAGGTGATGCAGCGTGTGCAGCCGCTGGCTGTTCCAGGTCAGCCCGTGCACCCAGCCGAAGAGGTCATGCGCCAGGCTGCCCTCCTGCGCGCCCTCGGCATAGAGCGCGAGACCCGTGACGATCATGAAGCTGACGCCCAGCGTGAGGAAGAAGAACATCGCGAGTTGCGCCAGAGGGTTGTGGCCGATGTATTTCTTCGGTTCCTTCTCGAGGAACAGGTACCAACGCAATTCGAACCAGACTTCCTTCCAGTAGTCCGCCCGCCAGAACGGGATATAGAAAAGTTGGCGGGCATGATGATTGCCGACGAACGCCCAGTAGATGCGGCCCAGGAAGCCCAGCGTCAGGACCATGGCGGCCGCGAAATGTGCGAAGCGGATGTAGCCGAAGACGAACTGCTCGAAGGCCTCGCCGACCTGCATCGAGGGCGGCGGCGAGCCGATGAAATAGCCCGTGACGATCAGCACCATGATCGCGGCGGCATTGACCCAATGCCAGATGCGCACCGGCGCCTCATAGACATAGACCGAGGTCTGACGGCGCACGGTGGCGAGGTCTTCCGGCGCGATGTCAGGCGCGGGCAGGTTGGTGGTAGGGCTGGCCATGGCGTCAACCCATCATCAGCCAGAGGCCCGACAGTGCGATGCCGCCGCCGATGGCGCGCTGCACCATAGGCCGCATCGCCACTGCCCGGGCGATGCCGATCCCGGCCAGATGCAGCGCAGCGGTCGAGATCAGGAAGCCCGCGAGATAGGCAAAGGCATTGCCCGTCGCCTCGGTCGCATGGGCATGGCCGTGGGCGGAGGCAAAGGCCGCGATGGTGACGAGCGAGGCCGCCGTCACCCAGGCCGGTTGCCCGCGCCGCGCTACCAGCGTCAGCAGGCCGAACACCAGCACCGAAGCGGTGATCACCGCCTCGACAGCCGGATAGGCGATGCCCGACCACGACAGGCCCGCCCCCAGCGCCATGGCCGTCATGAAGGCCGCCGCCCCCGCCCAGAACCGGTGCGGCAGCACGAAGCCAGACCAGAGGCCGACCGCCAGCATCGCCAGCAGGTGATCGGGGCCGAAGATCGGATGCGCCAGCCCGTGGACGAAACCGTTGGCCTCGCCCACGCCGGTATGGGCCAGCGCCGGCCCCGCGATCAGGGCGGCAAGGGCGCCAAGTGAAAGTTTACGCATGAATTCCTCCCTCAGCGGACTTTGACGGTGGCCAGTTCCTGGCCATCGGGCGACATCACATGGGTCGAGCAGGCAAGGCAGGGGTCGAAGCTGTGCAGGGTGCGCAGGATCTCGACCGGTTCCTCGGGGCGTTCGACCTTGGTGTTCATCAGGCTGGCCTCGAAGGCGCCGATGTTGCCCGCGCTGTCGCGGGGGCTTCCGTTCCAGGTTGTCGGCACCACGCATTGATAGTTCTCGATGCGGCCGTCCTTGATGCGCACCCAATGTCCAAGCGCACCGCGCGGCGCCTCTGTCATGCCCACGCCCTTGGCCTCCTTCGGCCAGGTCGAAGGATCCCATTTCGCAACGTTTGCCGTGCTTTCGTCGCCTGCCTTGATGTTGGCCACGAGCTTGTCGAAGAAGTGTCGCTGGAGGCGGCCGCAGTATTCGGCCTCGAGCGCGCGGGCTGCCGTGCGCCCCAGCGTCGAGAACAGCGCCGAGACCGGCAGGTTCATGGTGCGCAAAAGCCCCTCGACCTGGTTCTTGATATCCTCGTGACCGCTCGCGTAGCCCACGACGTAGCGGGCGAGCGGGCCCACCTCCATCGCGTGGCCCTTCCAGCGCGGGGCCTTGATCCAGCTGTACTTTGCCGCCTCGTCGAGCTGCTCGATGTTCGTCCGGCTGCCCTTGGCATTGGGGCCGAGCTCGTAGCGCGGCCGGGTCTCACCTTCCCACGGGTGCAGACCCTTGCCGGCTTCGGCATATTCATACCACGAATGATCGACGAATTCCTGGATCTGCTCGGGGTCGCGCACATCGACCTCGTGCACCTCGTTGAGGTTGCCGTTGATGATGGCACCGCGCGGCAGATGCAGTTGCCCGGGGCTGAAGTCGTTGGCGTTTTCGGGAATGTCGCCATAGGCCAGCACCGACTTGCCCGACAGGCCGCCGCCATAGAGCCAGTTTTTGTAGAACCCGCCGATCGCCACCACGTCGGGCAGATAGACGTTGCGCATGAAGGTCTGGCACATGTCGATGATGCTCGACACATGGTTCAGCCGCTCCATGCTGATCGCGCCGACCGCCCCGGTGGAATGGACGTTGATCGGGCAGGGCACGCCGCCCACCAGCCAGTTCGGATGCGGGTTCTTGCCGCCGAAGATCGTGTGAATCTTGACGATGT
>JBKBVC010000316.1:0-3284 GCA_046289805.1 Tabrizicola sp. | reverse complement strand
CATGGAGCCGGTCCTCGGCGCGGGCGGGGTGATCCCGCCGCATGAAAGCTTCATGCCGGGGGTGCGGGCGCTCTGCTCGAAATACGGGATCCTCTTGATCGCCGACGAGGTCATCACCGCCTTCGGCCGCACCGGCGGCTGGACGGGCTCGCGCCACTGGGGGGTGCAGCCGGACCTCCTGGTTTCGGCCAAGGCGATCACCAACGGCTATTTCCCCTTCGGCGCGGTGATGATCTCGGACGCCGTGGCCGAGGTGTTCGAGAAAGACACCAGCGGCAAGGGGGCGATCGGTTCGGGCTACACCTATTCCGGCCACCCGGTCGGCGCCGCCGCCGCCATCGCCTGCCTGAAGGAAACCGAGCGGTTGCAGGTCCACCGCAACGCGGCCGCCCGGGGCGCGCAGCTGTTCGCCGGGCTTCAGTCGCTGATGGCGCGGCACGCGGTGATCGGCGACGTGCGCGGCGGCCACGGGCTGATGTGCGCGCTGGAGCTGGTCTCGGACCGCGCCACCAAGGCGCCCATCGACAAGAAGGTGATCGCCAGGGTGCATCGCGCCACCTACGAGGCCGGGGTGATGATCCGCGTCTCGGGCAACAACATCATCCTGTCCCCGCCCCTGGTGGTGTCCGAGGCCGATGTGTCGAAGATCCTCTCGGCGCTCGAGGCCGGGTTCTTGGCGCTGTAGGGCTTCAGTCCCCGACCGCCTCGCCGGGCGGGGCGGCCTCGGCCAGCCGACGCAGCAGCGCGACCAGCTGCCCCGCATCGGCCTCGCCCAGCAGCGCGCGCAACTGGCGGTCGAAGGCGAGCGCAAGCCTGCCCAGATCGGCAAAGACCGCCCGACCCCTGTCGGTCAGCGACAGAAGCTCGGCCCGGCCATCGGTCGGGCTTGGCGCGCGGGCCAGCATCCCGGCCTGTTCCAGCGCAGCCACGGCGCGGCTGACCTTGGTCTTCTCGATATGGCTGATCGCGCAGATGTCGCGCGCGGTCATCGCGCCGAACTTGCCCAGATTGGCCAGCACCCGCCATTGCGTGCGGGTAAAGCCGTAGCGGTCGCGGTAGGCCGCCTGAAACCCGCGCGAGGTCGCCTCGGCCGCCTGGTTCAGGAGGTAGGGCAGGAAATCCTGCAAATCGAAATCGCTGGTCGGGTCGGTCATGCCGGGGGCCTCGCCCGGTCGGGATGCGCGGCCTGGAAGGCGGGCAGGGGCTCCAGCGCCGCGGCAACGGCGGCCACGCGCGGGAAGGGGGCCAGGTCCACCCCCCAGCGGCGGGCGTTGTAGACCTGCGGCAGCAGGCAGATGTCGGCCAGCGTCACCGCATCGCCTCGGCAGAACCGCCCGCAGGGCGCGCGCTGCAACAGCCCCTCCAGCCCCGCAAGGCCGAGGGGAATGAAATGCTGCATCCAGTCCTCCATCGTTGCCCCGAGGCTGACGGCATGCTGCGCCACGCGCAGGTTGCAGACCGGATGGGTGTCCATCGCCACGGCATAGGCCATCGCCCGCACCTCGGCCCGCCCCGCCGCATCCCCGGGCAGCCAGCCCGCGCCCCGCGTCTCGTCCAGATATTCCAGGATCGCCAGCGACTGCGTCAGGCGGATCCCGTCGATCTCCAGCGTGGGCACCAGGCCCTGCGGGTTCAGCGCCAGGTTCTCCGGCCCCGTCTGCTCTCCCGCCGTCAGATCGACCGGGACCGAGCGGAACGGCAGGCCCAGAAGGTGAAGGCCGATCCGCACCCGGTAGGCGGCCGAGGACCGCCAGTAGTCATACAGCACCGTCTCGGGCATCGCCTCTCCAGTTCGTTGCAGATGCAACTTGTTGTTGACTTGGTTGCATTAGCAACTATACAAGACCAAAAGCGCCGCCCGGGCAAGGGCGGATCCGATCCCCGACCCTCTGCCCCGACAACAGGAGGTGCCGATGACCAGCCATTCCCTTCCCAAGGGCATGATCCGTGCCGCATCCATCGCCGGCCCGCACGAAGGCTACATGCCCGGCTTCGGCAACGACTTCGAGACCGAGGCCCTCCCGGGCGCCCTGCCGCAGGGCATGAACAGCCCGCAGAAATGCAACTACGGGCTTTACGGCGAGCAGCTTTCCGGCACCGCCTTCACCGCGCCCAGCCACCAGAACGAACGCACCTGGTGCTACCGCATCCGCCCCTCGGTCAAGCACACGCACCGCTTCCGCAAGATCCAGGTGCCGCTCTGGCGTTCGGCCCCCTGCATCGACCCCGACATCATCAGCCTCGGCCAGTATCGCTGGGATCCCGTGCCCGTCCCGGCGGAACCCCTGACATGGATCACCGGCATGCGCACGATGACCACGGCGGGGGACGTGAACACCCAGACCGGGATGGCCAGCCACATGTATCTGGTCAACTCGTCGATGCGGGACGAATATTTCTTCTCGGCCGATGGCGAGCTTCTTGTCGTCCCGCAGGAGGGCCGGCTGCGTTTCTGCACCGAGCTTGGGATCATCGACCTCGAGCCGCGCGAGATCGCCATCCTGCCGCGGGGGCTGGTCTATCGGGTCGAGGTGCTGGAAGGCCCCGCCCGCGGCTTCGTTTGCGAGAATTACGGCCAGAAGTTCCAGCTTCCCGGCCGAGGGCCGATCGGGGCGAACTGCATGGCCAACCGGCGCGACTTCAAGACGCCCGTCGCCGCCTTCGAGGACCGCGAGGCACCCTCGACCGTCACCGTCAAGTGGTGCGGCCAGTTCCATGCGACCGAGATCGGGCACTCGCCGCTGGACGTGGTGGCCTGGCATGGCAACTATGCGCCCTGCAAATACGACCTGCGCAGCTATTGCCCGGTCGGCGCGATCCTCTTCGACCATCCCGACCCGTCGATCTTCACCGTGCTCACCGCGCCGTCGGGCGTCGAGGGGACCGCGAACATCGACTTCGTCCTGTTCCGCGAACGCTGGATGGTGGCCGAAAACACCTTCCGCCCGCCCTGGTACCACAAGAACGTCATGTCGGAACTGATGGGCAACATCTACGGCATCTACGACGCCAAGCCCAAGGGCTTCGTCCCCGGCGGCATGAGCCTGCACAACTGCATGCTGCCGCATGGGCCGGACAAGACCGCCTTCGAGGGCGCCTCGAACGCCGAGCTGAAACCCGAAAAGCTGGACGAGACCATGTCCTTCATGTTCGAGACCCGTTTCCCGCAGCATCTGACCCCATGGGCCGCAACCGCCGGCCACCTGCAGGAGGATTACATCGACTGCTGGGCCAGCCTGGAGAAGAAGTTCGACGGCACGCCGGGGGTGAAATGACGGAAGCGG
>JBKBVC010000315.1:0-3289 GCA_046289805.1 Tabrizicola sp. | reverse complement strand
GAACTCCTCCAGCGCGGGGCAGTCGATGGCATGGACCACCACGCCCTGCCCGCGATAGGTGATGCCGACGATGCGTTCCCCCGGCACCGGCTGGCAGCACTGGGCGCGGCGGAACGCCTGGTCGGCGGTCAGGCCGGCCACGGGGCGACCCGAGTCGACCTCCTCGGCCGCCGCCTGCGCCAGCTCGGGATAAAGCGTCTCGACCACCCGCCGCGCGGGGAGTTCGGCACTGCCCAGCCGGGCCAGCAGGTCGTTCTCGTCCGCCAGCCCCAGCATCTTGGCCGCCGTCCGCAGCGCCTTGTCGGTGGCCTTCTTGCCCACATGCTCGAAGGCCGCCCGGGCCAGTTCCTGCCCCAGCTTGACGAAGCGCCCCCGGTCCTCCTCGCGCAAGCTGCGCCGGATTGCGGCCTTGGCGCGGCCCGTGGTCACGATGTCGATCCAGCTGGCCTGCGGGCGCTGGCCCTCGGCGGTGATGATCTCGACCGACTGGCCGTTCTTCAGCCGCGTCCACAGCGGCACCCGGATGCCGTCGATCTTGGCCGAGACGCACGAATTGCCGATCCGCGTGTGGATCGCATAGGCGAAATCCAGCGGCGTCGCCCCGCGCGGCAGCTGCACCACGTCGCCCTTGGGCGTGAAGCAGAAGACCTGGTCGGAATACATCTCCAGCTTGACGTGTTCCAGGAACTCGTCCGTGTCGCCCTCGTCCAGCCGTTCGGTGAGGCTCGCGATCCACTTGGCCGGATCCACCGCGAAGGGGTTCACCGCCCGCACGCCCTCGCGGTAGGACCAGTGCGCCGCCACGCCCGCCTCGGCCACCTCGTGCATCTCGCGGGTGCGGATCTGCACCTCGACCCGCTTGCCGTCGCGGCCCGAAACCGTCGTATGGATCGACCGATAGCCGTTGTTCTTCGGCTGGCTGATATAGTCCTTGAACCGCCCCGGCACCGCGCGCCATCTCTGATGGATGACGCCGAGAATGCGGTAGCAGTCGGCAACGCTCCCGCAGATCACCCGAAAGCCGTAAATGTCGGACAGCCGGCTGAAGGCAAGGTTCTTCTCCTGCATCTTGCGCCAGATGCTGTAGGGCTTCTTCGCCCGGCCGAACACGTCCGCCTCGATCCGCGCCTTCTCCAGCTCGTGCCGGATGTCGCCGCTGATCTGGTGGACCACATCCCCCGCCTCGCGCTGGAGCGTCAGGAACCGTCGCATGATGGAATTGCGCGCCTCGGGGTTCAGCACCTTGAAGGCCAGGTCCTCCAGCTCCTCGCGCATCCACTGCATGCCCATCCGGCCCGCCAGCGGCGCGAAGATCTCCATCGTCTCACGCGCCTTCTGGGCCTGCTTCTCCGGGCTCATCGACCGGATCGTGCGCATGTTGTGCAGCCGGTCGGCCAGCTTGACCAGGATCACCCGCAGGTCGCGGGACATCGCCATGAACAGCTTGCGGAAGTTCTCGGCCTGCTGGCTTTCGGTCGAGCTGAGCTGAAGGTTGGTCAGCTTCGTGACCCCGTCCACCAGCTCGGCCACCTCGTCGCCGAACTGCGCCGCAAGGTCGGCATAGGTCGATCGCGTATCCTCGATCGTGTCGTGCAGCAGGGCGGTGACGATCGTCGCGTCATCCAGCCGCTGTTCGGTCAGGATCGCGGCCACGGCGACGGGGTGGGTGAAATAGGGTTCGCCCGACTTGCGGAACTGGCCCTCGTGCATCTTCAGCCCATAGGCATAGGCCCGGCGGATCAGGTCGGCATTGCAACGCGGGTTGTAGTTGCGGACCAGGGCGATGAGGTCTTCGACGTCGATCATCACCGCACCTTCGCGGGTCTCTCGCCCGTCAGAACTCGCCCTGGGCTTCCATCAGGGCGCGGAGCAGCTTTTCCTCCGACATGTCGTCCACCATCGGACGATCCATCTCGCCGCCCATGAGCAGAGCCATTTGATCCTCTTCCGGCTCGTCAACCTCGATCTGGGTCTGGTAGCTTTCGATCAGACGCTCGCGCAGAACTTCGGCCGACAGCGCCTCTTCGGCAATCTCGCGCAGGGCGACGACGGGGTTCTTGTCGTTGTCGCGGTCCACCAGCACCGGAGAACCAGCAGCGATCTCGCGCGCCCGGTGGGCGGCCAGCATCACCAGTTCAAACCGGTTGGGAACCTTGTCAACGCAATCTTCGACCGTCACACGGGCCATGGGACACTCCAATCGGCAAGCTTCGCTGGAAGTCGCCTGTTTATGTCGCCCGCGCGGGCTTGACAAGCGGCAAAACAGGCAAATTCACGCATGTCTGTCACACATGTCTGTCACAAGGGTCGCACTTCCGCGCGATCGGCTTCAGGCAGGTCCGCCAGCATCTGGGCCACCGTGCGCCCGTCGCGCGGATGGCGCCAGTCGGGCGCGACATCGGCCAGCGGCACCAGGACGAAGGCGCGGTCCTGCAATCGGGGGTGCGGCAGGATCAGCCGATCCGGTGCGATACGGGCCTGCGCCTCGGGGGCAAGACCGCGCCAGGCATCCTGGGTTTCGGCGTCGGGCAGCACCGAATCGCCCAGCGCCAGAAGGTCAAGATCCAGCGTCCGCATTCCCCAGCGTGAATTGCGCTGCCGGCCGAATTGCTTCTCGATCCGGTGCAGGGCAGCAAGAATTGACGCTGGGTCAGTTTCGGCGCCCACCTCAAGGACGATCGCCGCATTCACATAGTCCGGCCCCGCGCCGGGGGGAAAGCATGGCGTCGCGAAGAACCGGCTAACTGCCCGCACCGAAAGACCTTCTGCCGCAATCGCACGGATTGCACGTCTGAGCGTCTCTGCCGGAGCGTCACCTTCGAATGGCAGGTTTGCGCCGATTGCAACCAGTGCGTGCATAAATTTCACCTTCACGATGGATTATTTCCTATACTTCACTTGTCGAAAACCGGCCCGGGCTGCTATTCACAGCGTGTCAGCCGCGCGACATTGCATTTCGTCGTGCAGACTATGGGGAGCACAGCATCCGCGCGGCGACATTGAGGGGACCTTTAAATGTTTTACAAGGACGAACGGCTTGCGCTGTTCATTGATGGTTCGAACCTTTACGCGGCCGCCAAAGCCCTGGGTTTCGACATCGACTACAAGCTCTTGCGGATGGAGTTCCTGCGACGGGGAAAGCTTCTCCGCGCGTTCTACTACACCGCGCTGCTTGAAAACGACGACTACTCGCCGATCCGGCCGCTGGTGGACTGGCTCCACTACAACGGCTTCACCATGCGCACCAAGCCCGCCAAGGAATACACCGACAGCCAGGGACGGCGGAAGG
>JBKBVC010000314.1:0-3292 GCA_046289805.1 Tabrizicola sp. | reverse complement strand
AGTGGACCAACATCAAGGACCAGGTGGACATGATCGAGATGCCCTCGGGCAACCGGATCATCCTCTTGTCCGAAGGGCGCCTGCTGAACCTCGGCAACGCCACGGGCCATCCGTCCTTCGTGATGTCGGCCAGCTTCACCAACCAGGTGCTGGCGCAGATCGAGCTCTGGACCAAGGGACAGGACTATGCGCCGGGCGTCTACATCCTGCCCAAGGCGCTGGACGAGAAGGTGGCGCGCCTGCACCTGAAGAAGATCGGCGCGAAACTCACGGAACTGCGCCCCGAGCAAGCGGCCTACATCGGCGTCAAGGTCGAAGGCCCGTTCAAATCGGATCATTACCGCTACTGACCGCCGCTTCTGACGGCTTGACCGTCCCGCGGGCCTGCGCCCGCGGGGAAGGGCCGGCGATCTTTCCCGTTGCCGTTTGGTCTCGTTAACGTAAGCTGACCAGGTGTCCGCCCAGGTTCCGCCGGGGAGGGGCGGAACGGGACAGGTACTAGGAACGAGGATACCATGGGTAAGAGAGACGAGCTCATCGCGAAATACGCCGATGACCTGAAGAACAAGTGCAAGGTGACGCCGGACATGGCGCTCCTGACCAAGGTCACGATCGGCTGCGGTCCTTCGATCTATGACAATGACGCCCAGACCGTTGCCGCTTCGGACAAGGAAGAACTGGAGCGGATCAAGAACAACTTCCTGATGAAGAAACTGGGGCTTGCCGACAGCCCCAAGCTGATGGAAGGCATCAATGCCGCCATCGAAACCTGTGGCAAGTCCGAGCGCAACAAGTATCGCGCCGTCTTCTACTATCTGCTGGTCAAGCACTTCGGCAAGGAATCCGTCTACCAGTGACGCCCGGCCAGGGAGCCTTGCGAGGTCCGCTCCGCAAGTGGCGGGCCTTGTGCCATGCTGTAGGGCGCATTTGTCTAAAGAGCTTGATACTCATGCCTTGCCCTGGGACGGAGATTCGGGCGAAAAGATCCAAGTCGGGGCAGTAGGCCCGGGACCCTAATACAGACACGCGGTGCTATGGGGTGTGCGCGTGGGTTGGATGAAGGGTCCCGTAGGGGTGCGGGGCCCTTCCTTCATTCCCGGCTCTCTCTCCTGATCGACCGGGCGTCGCCAGCCAGGACCCTTGGACCGGCAGGGCCGGTTCAATTGCCTGACCGATCCCGCGCCGGCCAAACTCCTGCGTTGACACCGCGGCAGCCTCGGTCAGGATCGCCGTGGGCGAAGCGGATGACGGGCGGCGCGCATCCGGCGGACCTGCTTCAGGTCTGCAAGCCTGGCAGTCCGGCTGCCTGAACGGAGGAGGATCGCAATGGACCTTGGCCTCGAGGGCAAGGTGGTCGTGGTGACCGGCGGCGGGGCGGGCATCGGCCGGGCAATCTCGGAGGAACTGGCGGCCGAAGGTGCGGTGCCGGTCATCCTTGCCCGCCGGGCCCCTGATCGTGACTGGCTGGCCGGCCTGGGGCCAAGGGCCGGCTGGATCGAGGTGGAGCTGTCCAGCGACGACCAGTGTCGCACCGCCGTAGCAGAGGTCCGGGCGCGGTTCGGGTCGGTCTATGGGCTGGTGAACAATGCCGGCAGCAACGACGGTGTGGGGATCGACGCCGGGCCCGAGGCCTTCCGCGCCTCGCTGGACCGCAACCTGGTGCACTACTACACGCTTGTGCATCTCGTGGCCGATGACCTCAGGGCCACGCAGGGCGCCATCGTCAACATCAGTTCCAAGACGGCGGTGACCGGACAGGGCAACACCTCTGCCTATGTCGCGGCCAAGGCGGCGCAGCTGGGGTTGACGCGGGAATGGGCAGCGGCCCTTGCGCCGCATGGGGTGCGGGTGAACGCCGTGATCCCGGCCGAGGTGATGACGCCGCTTTACGACCGCTGGCTGAAAGGCTTCGAAAATCCTCAGGCGAAGCTTGCCGAGATCACGGCGCGCATCCCGCTGGGCCAGCGCATGACGGAGGCGCGGGAGATCGCGGCAATGGCGGTCTTTGCCCTGTCGGATCGCGCGCGGCATCTGACGGGGCAATGGCTTTTCGTGGATGGCGGTTACACGCACCTGGACCGGGCGCTCGCCGGAGTTCAAGGCTGATGCGGCGGTCGGAGCGGCAGGGAACAGGAGATCGGACGTGACGGATCGGTTGAAGGGCAAGCGGGTGCTGGTGACGGCGGCCGGGCAGGGGATCGGGCGGGCAAGTGCCCTTGCGATGGCGCGGGAAGGTGCCCGGGTGCTGGCCACCGACATCAATGCCTCGGCGCTGGAAAGCCTGGGCGCCGAAGGGATCGAGACCCGGATTCTGAACGTGCGCGACCCGGCCGGGATCGCCGAGACGGTGCAGGCGGCAGGCCCGGTCGATGTGCTGTTCAACTGCGCGGGTTTCGTCGCGAACGGCACGATCCTGGACTGTGACGAGGACCAATGGGCCTTCAGCGTGGATCTGAACCTGACGGCGATGTACCGGATGTGCCGCGCCTTCCTGCCGGGGATGCTGGAACGCGGCGGCGGGTCGATCATCAACATGGCCTCGGTCGCCTCGTCGGTCATCGCCGCGCCGAACCGGTTCGTCTATGGCGCGACCAAGGCCGGGGTGATCGGCCTGACCAAGTCCATCGCCGCGGATTTCGTCGCCAGGGGCATCCGCTGCAACGCGATCTGCCCCGGCACGGTGGAAAGCCCCTCGCTGGAGGACCGGCTTCGCGCCACCGGCGACTACGAGGCCGCCCGCGCAGCCTTCGTCGCCCGACAGCCGATCGGACGCATGGCGAAGGCCGAGGAAATCGCCGCGCTGGTCGTCTATCTGGCCTCCGACGAATCTTCCTACACCACAGGAGTCGCTCACATAATCGACGGCGGATGGGCCAATATCTAAGCCGAAGAGTGCGCAAAGGTAAGCTTAGCTGACCTAGTTTTCCAGAAATCCGGCAGATTTCCTGACCCAATCCCGCAAAAAGGCCTGACTAGGTCAGTATATTTGACTTTTATTGTGCGTCGATCCAAGCTATCCAGCAGGCCCGAAGGTTTCCGGTGAAAGGCGCAGCCATGGCCACGCAGAAGATGCTGAAGTTCGTCACGGTCGGCAAGGAAATGCCGGAAAAACGTGATGCAGCCTCGCGCGCGCAGGATTTCCACGAGATCTACCGGGAGTTCGCCGACCGCAAGGCCGCCGAGCAGGCCAGCCGCTGCTCGCAATGTGGCGTGCCCTATTGTCAGTCGCATTGCCCGCTGCACAACAACATCCCCGACTGGCTGAAGCTGACCGCCGAGGGCCGGCTGCAGG
>JBKBVC010000313.1:0-3306 GCA_046289805.1 Tabrizicola sp. | reverse complement strand
ACCCAGACCTGACCCTTGGACCACGCGGCCCGGCTTCTCCAGTCCGTCTTCGGATTTCCCGGGTTCCGGCCGGGACAGGAGGAAATCGTGCAGTCCGTCCTGCAAGGCCGGAACACGCTGGCCATCATGCCCACGGGCGGGGGCAAGTCGCTGTGCTATCAGCTGCCCGCCTTGTGCCGCGACGGGGTGACGGTCGTCATCTCGCCGCTGATCGCGCTGATGCGGGATCAGGTGCGGGCGCTGCGGGCAGCGGGGGTCGAGGCCGGGGCGCTGACCTCGGGCAACACCGATGACGAGACGGAAGAGGTGTTCCGGGCCATCGACGAAGGCCGGCTGAAGCTTCTCTACATGGCGCCGGAACGGCTGGCTTCAGTCGGGACAGCGGCTCTGCTGCGAAGGGCGAGGTGCGGACTGATCGCGGTGGACGAGGCGCATTGCGTCAGCCAGTGGGGGCACGACTTCCGCCCCGATTACCTGCGGATCGGCGACCTGCGCCGGGTCTTGCGGGTGCCGCTGGCGGCCTTTACCGCCACGGCGGACGAGGAGACGCGGGCCGAGATTGTCGCGCGGCTCTTCGATGGCGAGGCGCCGGTCACCTTCCTGCGCGGCTTCGACCGGCCGAACATCCACCTGGCCTTCGCGGTCAAGGACGGCCCGCGCGACCAGATCCTGCGCTTTGCCGCCGCCCGGCGCGGGCAGTCGGGGATCGTCTATTGCGCGACCCGCGCCAAGACCGAGACGCTGGCCCAGGCGCTGCGCGAGGCGCGGCATCCGGCGGTCGCCTACCACGGCGGGATGGAGGCCGAGGAGCGGCGACTGGTCGAGACCCGCTTCCAGCGCGAGGACGGGCTGATCGTGGTGGCGACGGTGGCCTTCGGCATGGGGATCGACAAACCTGACATCCGTTGGGTGGCCCATGCCGACCTGCCGAAGTCGATCGAGGCCTATTACCAGGAGATCGGCCGCGCCGGTCGCGACGGCAGCCCGGCCGAGACGCTGACGCTCTACGGGCCCGACGACATCCACCTGCGCCGCACCCAGATCGACGAGGGCGCGGCGCCGCCGGACCGGAAGGCGGCCGACCACGCCCGTCTGAACGCCCTCCTGGGCCTCGCCGAGGCGATGGGCTGCCGGCGGCAGGTTCTGCTGGGCTATTTCGGCGAGACGGCCCAACCCTGCGGCAACTGCGACCTCTGCGACCGCCCCGCTCGGCTGTTCGACGCGACCGAAGCGGTGCGGAAGGCGCTGTCGGCGGTCTTGCGGACGGGGGAGCGGTTCGGGACCGGGCATCTGATCGACATCCTGACCGGCACCGCGACCACGAAGGTGCGCGAGAATCGGCATGACCTCCTGCCGACCTTCGGCGTGGGGCGGGAGCTGTCGAAGGCGGCCTGGGGGGCGGTGCTGCGCCAGATGATGGGGCGCGACCTGGTGCGGCCCGATCCCGATCGGCATGGGGCGCTGCGGATGACCGAGGCCGCCCGGCCGGTGCTGCGCGGCGAGGCGACGGTGACGCTGCGCCGCGACACCGTGGCGGCAGCCGGGAACCGGGAGCCCGTGGCGCGGGCGCAGGTGGCAGAGGAGGATGCGGGCCTGCTTGCCGCGCTGAAGGCCCGGCGGCGGGCGCTGGCCGAGGCGCAGAACGTGCCGGCCTATGTCGTCTTCCCCGACCGGACGCTGATCGAGATGGCCGAGCGGAAGCCTCGCACGCTGGACGAGATGGCGGGAATCACCGGGGTCGGGGCGAAGAAGCTGGAAAGCTACGGTGCCGCCTTCCTGGAGGTGATCACCGGGGCGGCCGAGGGGCTGCATCCGGCGCGGATGCGACTGGCGGGCAAACCTGAGGCCGCGCTGTTCGACCGGCTGGCGGAGGTGCAGCTGACCCTGGCGCGGGGCGAGGACGGGACCGGGAAATATCTGAACTGCACCCATGCCACCTTGCGGGCCATCGCGGAAAGGCGCCCCGCGACCCTGGCCGAACTGTCCCGGATCCAGGGCATGGGCGAGGCGAAGATCGAGCGGTTCGGCCGGGCCTTTCCGGCCGTCATTCAGGGTGAGGATCAGGGTCTGTCCACGGTGGACGGTTCCTGATAATCATTCAATATCAGTATCTTTTCCGCAGGCGTTAGGGATCTGCAAACCCTATTTCCGGGCCGGTCGCGCCGGTTCGCAGGGGCGGCCGCTTGTGGCAGAGGAGCTTCGGGACCCTGACCGGGCAGCTGGACGGGATGGCCAGCCTTGCGGGGGCGCTTCGCCCCCCGCACCCCCAGAGAGTATTTGGAAAAAGGGCAAGACAATAGCGGGCGAGGGCATGGCGCCGTGCGGCGCGGCCCTGTGCGGCGGGGCCTTGCGCGGCGGGGCCTTGCGCGGCCAGCCCGGGCTTCGGTGTCAGGCCGCGGTGTCGATCACGGGAGCGACCGGCGGCCGTGCCTCGGCCGGGCAGTATTCGGTGAGCGCAGCCTCGATGGCGGCCTTGCGCAGGGGTTTGGTCAGATAGCGGTCGATCCCGGCGGCCAGGATGCCCTCGGCATCGCCTTCCATGGCATGGGCGGTCAGCGCCACGATCGGCACGCGCGAGCCGGTCGCGCGGATGGTTCGGGCGGCTTCCTTGCCGTCCATCTCGGGCATCGAGATGTCCATGAAGACGAGGTCGGGCTGGAAGTCGGGGATCATCTCGACCGCGATGCGCCCGTTGTCGGCAAAGCGAAGCTCGATGTCCATGTCGCGCACCATCTTCTGGAAGACGAGCTGGTTCGTCCGGTTGTCCTCGGCCGCAAGAACCCGCATCTGGCGCAGGTCGGACGGGGCAGGCGGGGGCGGCGGGTCCGCAGCCACGCCAGCGGGGGCGGTCAGCCCCTGCAGGTGGCGGTAGAGGTCCGACCGCAGGATCGGTTTCTGCAGGATCGCCGCGAAGTCATGGGAGCGGTTGCCAAGGCTCATGGGATTCGACGACAGGAGCAGCACCGGCATCGCATGGCCCGCGGCGCGGATCGCCTCGAGCAGCTGCACCCCGTCCATCTCCGGCATGGCATGGTCGGTCAGGACCACGTCGTAGTCCGGGTCGCTGGCGAGCCTTTCCAGCACCTCGGCGGCCGAGCGGCAGAGCGCGACCTCGATCCCGCAGGGGGCCAGCTGGCGTTCGAGGATGGTGCGGTTGATGAACTGGTCGTCCACCGCGATCACCCGGCGCACCGCGACCGGCACCTGGACCGGCCCCGCATCCTCGGCCACCGGCAGGGTGACGCGGAAGCCGAAGGAGGAGCCGCGGCCCAGTTCGCTGTCCACCCAGACCGCGCCACCCATGTG
>JBKBVC010000312.1:0-3309 GCA_046289805.1 Tabrizicola sp. | reverse complement strand
CGACGAGCTGATCAAGTCCTGGCAGTAAGCCGAAATGGTCCCGGGCGGCGCGCACCCGTTCCGCCCGGGACCGATTTCTTCGAAGAAATCGGATCGGAGCCTTCAAAGGCTCCGGTCCGGAGTTTTCGAAAACTCCGGGTTGCGCGACGGGGGTTTTCCGGGACAAATCCAAAGCTTAACGTTTCCCTAACGTCCGCGACCAAACCCTTGTAATCCTTGAACCTCTCGCGTTTGTCCACCGTGGACACTTCTTCCGGCAGGCCCCAGAAATGACCCATATCCTCGCCATCGACCAGGGCACCACCTCTTCCCGCGCGATCCTGTTCGACGCCTCGCTGAGGCCGGTCGCCCAGGCCCAGGAAGAGTTTCCGCAAGCCTACCCCCGCCCCGGCTGGGTGGAACACGACCCCGCCGACCTCTGGTCCACCGTCGCCGCCACCGCGCGGGCCGCGATCGAGAAGGCCGGGAAGGGGGCAGCCAGCATCGCCGCCATCGGCATCACCAACCAGCGCGAGACGACGCTGATCTGGGACCGGGCGACCGGCCAGCCGATCCACCCGGCCATCGTCTGGCAGGACCGCCGCACGGCGGACACCTGTACCGCCCTGAAAGAGCAGGGCCACGAGCCGATGATCACCGCCAGGACCGGCCTCCTCCTCGATCCCTACTTCTCCGGGACGAAAGTGAAGTGGCTCCTTGACAACGTCGAAGGGGCGAGAAGCCGGGCAAAACGCGGCGAGCTTGCCTTCGGCACCGTCGATACCTGGCTGATCTGGAACCTTACCGGCGGGAAGGTCCATGCCACCGACGCCACCAACGCCTCGCGCACGCTTCTCTACAACATCGCGGAAGGTCGCTGGGACGAGGACATCTGCCGCCTTCTCGACATCCCCATGTCCCTGCTTCCGCAGGTCCACGACTGTGCCGCCCCCTTCGGCATGACCCGCCCCGACCTCTTCGGCCGCGAGATCCCGATCCTCGGCGTCGCGGGCGACCAGCAGGCCGCCACCGTGGGCCAGGCCTGCTTTGCCCCCGGCATGTTGTTATCGTCCTACGGCACCGTTTGCTTTGCCCTCCTGAACTCCGGCGCCGTCAGGGTGCGCTCGAAGAACCGCCTTCTCACCACCATCGCCTATCAGTTGAAGGGCCGGCCCACCTATGCGCTGGAAGGCTCGATCTTCATCGCGGGCGCCGTGGTCCAGTGGCTTCGCGACGGGCTGAAGATCATCCGTGAGGCCCGCGAGACCCAGCCCCTGGCCGAAGCCGCCGAAGAGGCGCAGGGCGTGGTCCTCGTCCCCGCCTTCACCGGCCTCGGTGCGCCCTACTGGCGGCCCGACTGCCGCGGTGCGGTCTTCGGGCTGACGCGCAATTCCGGCCCCGCCGAGTTCGCCCGCGCGGCGCTGGAAAGCGTGGGCTACCAGACCCGCGACCTCTTGGAGGCGATGCGGGCCGACTGGGGCACCGATGCGCAGGGCGTGCTGCGGGTGGACGGCGGCATGACCGCCAGCGACTGGACGATGCAGTTCCTGGCCGACATCCTGGGTGCCCCGGTGGACCGGCCCAGGGTGACCGAGACGACGGCCCTCGGCGCCGCCTACCTGGCTGCGATGCAGGCGGGCGTGGCCGGCGGGCCCGATGAATTCGCGAAGTCCTGGGCGCTTGACCGCCGTTTCTCGCCCCTGATGGACGCCGCCACCCGCGACGCGAAATACACGCGCTGGCGCAAGGCCATCGCTGCCACGATGTCGGTATGACCCCCTTCGGGATCACAGCTCCCGCCCGCATCCTCTTTGGCCGCGGCGAGGCGGCGAAGGCCCCCGGCCTGATCCGTGCCTTCGGGGGCCGCGTTCTTGTCGTCCATGGCGCGAACCCCGCCCGCGCCGCCTGGCTGATCGCGGCGCTGGGGCCGGAGACCCTGGCCCTGCCCTGCGCGGGCGAACCCTCCCTCGCCGACTTGGAGTCCGCCCTGGCCACCGCCCGCGCGCACCGCCCCGACTGCGTGGTGGCCCTCGGCGGCGGGGCGGCGCTGGACCTGGGCAAGGCGCTGGCGGCTCTGATCCCGGCGCCCTCCGGGCCGCTGGACCATCTGGAAGTCGTGGGCCGGGGCCTGCCTCTGATGGCCGATCCGCTGCCCTTCGTCGCGATCCCGACCACGGCGGGGACAGGCGCGGAGGTGACGAAGAACGCGGTCATCGCGGTCGAGGGCCGCAAGGTTTCCTTGCGCGACGACCGGATGGTCGCGCGGCTGGCCATCGTCGATCCGGCGTTGACGGACGGCTGCCCGAAGGCGGTGACGCTGGCCTCGGGCCTTGATGCGGTGACGCAGGTGATCGAACCCTTCGTCTCGGTCAAGGCCACGCCCTACACCGATGCCCTTGCCCGGCCCGCGATCGGACCCGGGCTCGCGGCGCTGATCCGGCTGATGCAGGACGAGGACGCCGCGGCCCGCGACCGCATGGCCTGGGTCAGTCTCTGCGGCGGGCTGGCGCTGGCCAATGCGGGCCTTGGCGCGGTGCACGGGCTGGCCGGGGTGATCGGCGGGATGACGGGCGCGGCCCACGGCGCGATCTGCGGGGCGCTCCTCGGCTCGGTCCTGGCCGCCAACCGGACGGCGGCCACGGGCGCGGCGCGCGCCCGGCTGGACGAGGTCTGCGCGATCCTCGCCGAGGTGCTGGGCACGACCGCCGACGGGGCGCCCCTGGCGCTTCAGGCCTGGGCCCGGGCCTCGGGTCTGCCCGACCTTGCCGCGCTGGGGGTGGAGCCCGCCCGTCATGCCCGGATCGCGCGGGCGGCGCTAACGGCCTCGTCGATGAAGGGCAACCCGGTGCCTCTGACCGAGGCGGCCCTGCGGCAGGTGCTGGAGACCGCCTGAGCCGCAGCGGATTGATGCCGATCAAGGCGGCAGCGATGCGGCGAGGATATGCTTTCCTCGCTGTGCGACTGGCAGGAGGCTTCGCGATGCGGCTGATGATGATCCTGTTCTCGATGATCGGCACCGCCCTTGCCGGGTCGGGGGTCATTCTGGTCCTGACCCTGGGCTATGCCACACTCTGGCCCATCGTGGGGGCTGCGGCGGCCGGGGCGGCGCTGGCGTTGCCGGTCAGCTGGCTGGTCGCCCGGCAGATCGAAGGCTAGGCCTCCAGGAAGACGCGGACGGTTTCCTCGAACTCGCGCGGCTTCTCGGCGTGGAGCCAGTGGCCCGCGCCGGGGATCTTTGCGAAGCGCGCCTTCGGGAACAGGGCGCGGATCGTCTCGCGGTGTTCGGGCAGGACATAGCGGCTTTCGGCGCCGGTCAGGAACAGGGCGGGG
>JBKBVC010000311.1:0-3328 GCA_046289805.1 Tabrizicola sp. | reverse complement strand
GGTCGGCAAGCCGATCCCGCTGAACGAAGGTTGCCTGAAGCCGCTGGAGATCGTGGTGCCGAAGGGGACGCTGCTGAACCCGCGCCCGCCCGCGGCGGTGATCGCGGGGAATACCGAGATCAGCCAGTCGGCCTGCAACGCGCTTTACGGCGCGCTGGGGGTCGTGGCGGCCGCGCAGGGGACGATGAACAACTTCATCTGGGGCAACGACAGGTTCCAGAACTACGAGACCATCGCCGGGGGCACCGGCGCGGGGCCGGGCTTTGCCGGCTGCGATGCGGTGCAAAGCCACATGACCAACACCCGGATGACCGACCCGGAGGTGCTGGAGAAGCGATTCCCGGTGCGGCTGGAGGCGTTCGGGATCCGGCAAGGCTCGGGCGGGGCGGGGCGCTGGCCGGGCGGCAACGGCGCGGTGCGGCGCCTGCGGTTCCTCGAGCCGGTGACGGTCACGACGCTCTGCGGCAGCCGGAAGGTCGCGCCCTTCGGCGCGTGCGGCGGGAGCCCCGGCGCGGTGGGCGAGAACCTGGTGCACTGGCCCGATGGGCGGATCGAGCGGTTGGAGGGCAATGACGAGCGCGACCTGCCGGCGGGCGCGGTGTTCGAGATGCACACTCCGGGTGGTGGCGGCTGGGGCCTTGCATAGGCGGCGGTTGGCCGGCGCCGGGGGCCGTCATTGCCCTGTTGCAGTCGGCTTCCCATATTGGGTGCGACAACCCGAGGAGGCCCCGATGCTGAACGCGAAATCCCTGCTGGACGACCTGATGGGCGGGCTGAACCAGCTGACCGGAGGCCAGGGGGCCAAGGGTCTGACCGACAAGGCCAAAGAGACCTGGAACAACCAGTCGGCCCTTGGCAAGGGCGCTATCGCAGGCGGGCTTCTGGGGTTGATCCTGACCAGCGGCGGGCGGCGGATGCTGGGCACCTCGCTGAAGATCGGCGGCATGGCGGCGATCGGCGGGCTGGCCTACAAGGCCTACGAGGACTGGAAGGCCGGGCGCACGGGGGGCGGGACGGCGGTGCTGCCCAGCCCCGAGGGCACCGAGTTCCTGCCCTCGGACCCCGCGGCGGCGGATGAACTTGCGACGCATCTGTTGCAGGCCATGGTCTCGGCGGCCAAGGCCGATGGCCATGTCACCCCGGATGAACGCGCGCGGATCGACGGGCAACTTGGCAACCTTGGCCTTGGCGACGAGGCCGCGGCGCTGATCGCTGCCGAACTGGACGCGCCGCTCGACGCCGCGCGCATCGCGGCGCTGGCGAAGAGCGACGCCGAGGCGGTGCAGCTATACGCGATCTCGCTGCTGGCGGTGGACCCGGATACCGAGGCCGAGAAGGCCTACCTCGCCGATCTTGCCCGGGCGTTGAAGCTTGACTCCGCGCTGGTCGAGCGCCTGCACGCCGAGGCGGGGCGGCTTTAGCCCTTCGCGATCGCGCGGTCCAGAAGGCGCGTGGGCAGGATCCGGCGCAGGAAACCGGCGGCATATGTCGGCGTGGTGACGTAGTAGCGCGCCCGCGGCCGGGGGCTTTCCAGCGCGTGGATCAGCTTGGCCGTCACCGCCTCGGGGCCAAGCTCGAAGGCGTCCTTCTTGGTCTTCCTGTCGTAGAGCCGGCCGCGCAGGGCGACATACTGGTCGCGCCGGGCCGAGGTCTCCCAGTCGATCCAGCGTTCGAAATGCGGCACGGCGTTTTCGCGGATCTTCGTCGCGATCGGGCCGGGTTCGATCAGGATAACCTCGATCCCGGTCCCGCGCATTTCCAGCCGCAGGACATCCGACAATCCCTCCAGCGCGAACTTTGTCGAGACATAGGCCCCCCGCCAGGTGGCGCCGACCAGGCCGAGGACGGAAGAGCAGTTGACGATCCGACCGTGGCCTTGCGCCCGCATCAGCGGGATCACGCGGCGGGTCAGGTCATGGGTGCCGAAGAGGTTGGTCTCGAAGATCTCGCGCAGGGCGGCGCGGGGAATGTCCTCGACCGCGCCGGGGCAGGCGAAGGCACCGTTGTTGTAGAGCGCGTCCAGCGTGCCGCCCGTGCGCGCGACGACCTCGGCCACGGCGGCGGCGATGCTGTCCTCGTCGGCGAGGTCGAGGCGGAAGCTTTCCAGCCCCTCGGCGGTCAGGCGGTCGCAGTCGGCCTGTTGCCGGCAGGTGGCGAACACCCGCCAGCCGCGCGCGTGCAGGGTGCGGGCGGCGTCGAGGCCGATGCCCGACGAACAGCCGGTGATCAGGACGGAACGCTGTGGCATCGGGGCTCCTGCGCGGGACGGCCCGCCTACGGAGCCTCGGGGCTGAGGTAGCGCATGGCGACGAAGCCTTCCACCCCGTCACCCTGGATCACGATGCGGGCCCAGTCGGCATCGACCTGCTGCACCAGAAGCGCGGCCTCGCCCGAACCCAGCCGGCCGAGGATGTCGGCGTCTGTCGAGGGTTCGGCGCGGACGTTCACCGAGTTGGCGACAACATACCAGATCGTGCCCATGCCGCCGTCGGCCACTTCGGGCGCGGCTTCGGCCGCGGGTTGCGGGTCGGCCGTCTCGGGGACGGCCTCGTTGCCGAGCGATGCCAGCGAAAAGACCGGTTCTTCCAGTCGGGTGACGACTTCGCGGGCCGGCTCGACATAGGGGGCGGGGGCAGCGGGCCTGGGGGCGACGCGGGCCACCACGGGCGCGGCGGATGTCCGCGGGGCCATCCTGGCGACCGGCTCGGCGGACACCACGGTCAGGGTTTCCGCCGGCGAGGCTGGTGCAGCCGATTCGGACCCGCTCACCCCATCGGCAGCGGCCATCCGCGCCGCCGCAGCGGCAAGCCCGGGCCGCAGCTGCCCCCTGTCTTCACCGGCAATCATGAGGGCCGCATAGAGCCCGGCACACAATATCAACGTCAGGCGCAGCATCTGGAATCCGTTCTGGTCTCGACAGTCTCTTAGCACAGGCCCGACGCGGGCGTGCAGGAAAAAATGCAGGACTGCCACGATGGTTCCCCGTGGCCGCATTGTTCATCTGGACCCGAGACCCGCTTTTGCCTACACAACATGCATGACGATGGACGATGACGAACCCAAGATAGAGGGGTCTGAAAGCCTGACCACCTCGGAACCGCTCTCCCGCGCGATCGGCGAGAGGTATCTGACCTATGCGCTGTCCACGATCATGCACCGGGCCTTGCCCGACGCGCGGGACGGATTGAAGCCCGTCCACCGGCGAATCCTCTGGGCGATGCGGCGGCTGCGGCTGACGCCGACGGGGGGGTTCCTGAAATCGGCCAAGATCAGCGGCGACACGATGGGGGATTTCCACCCCCACGGCGACCAGGCGATCTATGGGCCC
>JBKBVC010000310.1:0-3333 GCA_046289805.1 Tabrizicola sp. | reverse complement strand
CGGGCGGCTTCGACCACAATTTCTGCTTGTCAGCCCCAACCGATGCGATGGGCCTGCGTCCCGCCCTGCGGGCGCAGGATCCGGCCTCGGGCCGCCGGATGTGTCTGGACACCACCGAGCCGGGCCTCCAGCTTTACACGGGAGCGCATTTTGACGGCGTGTCCGGCAAGGCCGGCGCGCGTTATCCGCGCTTTGCCGGCTTTGCGGCTGAAACCCAGCGGTTCCCGAACTCGCCCAACATGCCGCAGTTTCCGTCGGCGCGGCTGGATCCGGGTCAGAGCTACCGACACGTCATGCGGTTCGATTTCACGCCCGCCAGGTAAGGCAGGTGCGCCGCCCGTTCAGACCGATCGTGTCAGGCCGCCATCGACGCGCAGAGTCTGACCCGTGACATAGCTGCTGTCATCGGTCAGGAGGAACGCCGCTGCCTTGGCCTGCTCCTGCACGGTCCCGATGCGTTTCAGGGCGGCCAGCTCGCCATACTTGGCCACGTCCAGGCTGTCGGTGAACCCTGGCGCAAGGCAGTTCATCCTGATGTTCGACGGCCCGTAGCGATCGGAATAAAGCTTGGTGAAGGTCGAGACGGCGGCGCGGTAGGTGCAGGAGGCTGGAAACCACAGCGAAGGTTCGTGACTGGCGTAGGTGGTGATGTTGACGATCGATCCGCCCTTCTGCTGCTCCATGACCGGAGTGACAAGACGGGCCATGCGGATGACCGAGGCAAGGATCATGTCATGCGCCAGGATCCAGCCTTCGTCGGGTATGGATAGAAGGTCGCCCTTGGGCGGATGGCCAGTATGATTTAGCACGGCGTCGATCCGGCCGTATGTGGACATTGCCAGATCGACAACCGCCTTCAGATCCTCGGCGCTTTGCGCGACGCCACGCCGAGCCACGCCGCCAAGTTCGGCGGCCAGGGTCTCGCAGGATCCGGACGGCGACATCAGCACCAGCGCATAGCCGCGCGCGTGCATCTCTCGGGCGACGGCGGCACCAATGCCGCGCCCTCCCCCTGTGACGATGCAAACCTTGCGGGTCATTAGGCAATCCTCAGTAACGGTTGATCCGGTAGGGTTGGAAATCGATCAGAGGAAGCTGCTCCGCCATCCGGTCCCCCTTCAGCCGGCCGTGGCGGTGGCCAGGTACGGTTCAGTGTGCCCGTGTCCGGTGGCACATGAAAGGCCCTTTGTGCGTGCGCTGCCCAAGAATCCCCGGCTCATCTGGATTCCACCCGTCCTTCCCGGGATGGGAATGCAGCACGATGTCCATGTTCATCGCCAAGGTCACGGCCTCGAAGTGACGGATGATCTCGGCTTCGGCTGGCTTTGCATACAGGGTCACCGCCGGGGGGGCATGACGGCCCGGCTCTCTGCCGCGGAGCATGCTGGCGATCAGCCCGGCGGTCGAGGGCGCGTCGGTTCCGGCAATCAGCAGATCGCCCGGACTGACCTGGTCCCGGAAGACGGTGGGCACACTGTCGCGCTCGGCATCGGTGAGCAGGTTGAACTCACCCGACAACCAGCATGGCACCCAATCCGATACTCCGCCCACAGGCAGCGAAATCGATCGCGCCCGTGACGTCGAATGGCGTGACACGGGCAGGCAGCACCCCCGAAGCCTCGGCATTGGGCAATTCCTTCCGATCACCTGGTCGCTATACGCGGTGCTTCCCGTGTCATTCTTGACGACACTATGGCGACAAGCCAGATCGAAAATGGACCGTGTCGACTTGTTGGCCTGCGATGCTCTAAGCTGCCCGATGCGTGGGTGCCGGGAGCAAGGACATGCGGAACGAGACGGAACCGAAGCGGGTCAAGGGGACCGGGGTCCGGTTCGCCTATGAAACGTTGCGGGACGAGATCCTGTCGTTGCGGTTGCAACCCGGCGCAGTGCTGGACGAGACCTCGTTGGCCGAACGGTTTTCAATGTCGCGCTCGCCTGTTCGCGAGGCGCTGATCCGTCTGGCGGGGGACGAGCTGGTGGTGACGCTGTCGAACCGCTCGACCGTGGTCGCGCCGATCGACGTGCAGAGCTTTCCGAAATATGTCGAGGCGCTGGACGTCGCCCAGCGGATGAACACCCGTCTAGCGGCCGAGCTGCGCACGGATCTTGACCTCAAGACCATCGCCCGCCGGCAGAAGGAGTTCGTCGCGACCGTGCAGCGGGGCGATCACCTCGCGATGTCCGAGGCCAACAAGGCTTTCCACATGGCCATCGCCCACGCCGGCCGAAACCCCTATCTTGCGGCCTTCTATGAAAGGCTGCTGAACCAGGGGCGCCGCATGCTGCACCTGCACTTTGCCTATCTGGAGCAGGGCAACGAGGGGGTGTTGCTGACCGACGAGCATGACGAGATGCTGGCCGCGATCCGCGATCGGGACGTTGCCCGCGCCGATGCGCTTGCCCGTGCCCACACCCGGCAGTTCCGCGACAACTTCATGAGCTACCTGTCGAAGAACCATTTGCAGAACGCCCCGCTGGCGTCGCTTGGACCTGCGGCCTGACCCGAACCGGGGACGGTCGGCAGTGCAAGCCTCTGTCCGTCAGGGTGTGATCCGGTCAGCCGGCAGAAGTTCGGCAATCTCGCGCCGGAAAGGCAGGGCATCGCCGCGATCCGGCTGGTCGAGGGATTCGGCCCAGGCCCGGCCGGCATAGGTGGCCCAGGCGATCGGACCCGGCGCGGCGGCATCGCCGATGACCTTCAGGCTGCGGATGCCGGCGGCCTGCCAGTCCAGCGCCCGGGTCGCGTGGAAAAGCCCGTCCTCCGGACTGCGCGAGGTCACCAGCACCACGGCTTCGACCGGCAGCGCAGTCTGGCGGCCCGTCCAGGTGCAACCGAGGATCATCTCGTCCTTGCCGATCGCCTCTGGCGCCTTGCTCAAGTGCATTTCCACCCCGATCTCCAGCAACCGGCGCATGATGCTGCCCTGTTCCAGCGTGTTGTCCGTCCATTCTGCAACCTTCGCCGCGGGCGTGACGAACTGCACGCGGTTTCCCTTGGTCACCAGAAGCTCGGCGAGGACGGAGCCCATGTAAAAGTGATCGTCGTCATAGACCGCGACGGTGAGGCCCTCGGGGCAGCGGCCCGCCATCAGGTCGTCGGGGGTGAAGATCGGCATGGCCAGATCGGTCGGGATCGGGTGCAGGTGGAACCGCGCCACCACATCGCGCCGCCAGGTGGAGCCGGTGGCGATGGCGACGTGATCCGCCCCAATGGCAAGGATGTCCTCGGGTGTGAGGCGGCTGTCGCGGTAGATCTCGACGTTGGGCATCACGGCCATCTGGCCGGTGCGATAGTCGGCGACCCGGCCCCAGGCGGAGAGGCCGGGAAGC
>JBKBVC010000309.1:0-3355 GCA_046289805.1 Tabrizicola sp. | reverse complement strand
CGGCTTGCAGGGCTGCTTCAAGCCCCGCCGGTCCGGCGCCCAAGATGAGGACAGCTTCGGAGGCGCCCCTGGGCCGGGCGCGCTCCGGGTGCCAGCCCTTGCGCCATTCCTCCATGAAGGCGGTGTTCTGGGTGCAGCGGCTGATGCCGCCCGTCATGTCGCCCGAGACGCAGATGTTGCAGCCGATGCATTCCCGGATGTCCTCGTAGCGGCCCTGCTCCACTTTCACCGGAAGGAACGGATCGGCGATCGAAGGTCTGGCGGCGCCGATGAAATCCAGGATCCCCGCCCGGATCTGGCGCACCATCGCGTCGGGCGAGGTGAAGCGCCCTACCCCGACGATGGGCTTTGGCGTCAGGGCCTTGATCCCCTTGACCAGATCCTCTTGCGCGCCTTCGGCCTTGAAGCGCGAGGTGCCCGAGCAGGCCTCCCAGGTGCCCTGGGCCAGGTCCCAGAGGTCGGGCAGCTCGGCGTGCATGGCGATGAAGTCGCGGAGTTCCGCATTCGAGAAGCCGTAGGCCCCGGCCTCGTGCAGCGACATGCGCAAGGTGACGGCCAACTCGCCCCTGGTGATCTCACGCATGTCCTCGACGATTTCGCGCAGGAAGCGGCCACGGTTTTCCAGACTGCCGCCGTATTCGTCCGTCCTGTGGTTGGTCGCCCGCGACAGGAAATGTTGCAGGATCCCGAAGCCATGCGCACCGTAGAGGCAGATCAGGTCGAAGCCCGCCTGCTGGCTGCGGCGGAAGGCGTTGCGGAACCAGCGGCGGAGGTCGCGGATATCCTCGCGGTCCATGGTGCGTGCCTGGACCGGGTCGGAGGTGAAGGTGAGGATCGGGCCGCCGGTCACCGCCAGCGGCACCTCGCGCGAATAGAGGTTTGGACCGTTGATCCCGGAATAGGCCAGCTGGATGCCGGCCAGCGCGCCATGCGACTTCATCGCCTCGGCCATGCGCGCAAGCGCCGGGATGTCGCGGTCGTCCCAGAGGTGCTGCTCGATGAAGGGCGTGATCTCCGAGGTCGGATGGATCTCGGTCTGTTCGGTGAAGATCACGCCCCAGCCGCCCTCGGCCTTGGTGCGACGCATCTCCACGACGGCCGAGGGGTCGCGATAACCGCCGCCGTTGCAATGCGGAACCTGGTAGAACCGGTTCTTCGCCACTTTCGGGCCAATCTGCATCGGCGTGAACAGGATGTCATGTGCGGGCAGGCGGGTCATGGCAGGATCCTGAGATCGGCTGACTGGGTGGACAGCCGGGCTGGATCGTGCGGCGGGATGTCGGCAATCAGCAGCGCAGGGTGCTCGCCGGCCTGGGCCAGCACGTCGCCATGCGGCCCGGCGATCAGGCTGCCACCGACATAGGTCAGGTTGCCCTCCTGGCCGCAGTAGTTGGCATAGACGATGGCGACGCCGTGGTTCGCGGCCATCGCAGGCACGGTATGGCGCACGACATGGGTGAAGGGCTGCATGTTGGCCGTGGGCGCCAGGATCACGGTCACGCCCCGGTCGGCCAGCGCCTTCACATGAGGGGCGAATTCGACGTCGTAACAGATCAGGATCGCAGCGGTCGCTTCCCCGAGGCGGAAGGTGACATAGGCGTCACCCGGCAGAAAGATCGCACGCTCGCGCGGGCCGTAGAGCTGGATCTTGCGGTAGTTGGCCAGAAGCGATCCGTCCGGCCCGAAGCAGGCGGCGGAGTTGAAGATCCGGTCTCCGTCACGCTCGGCAAAGCCCACCACCAGCGCCGTTGCCCGATCTCTCGCGGCGGCAGCGAGGCGCTGCATGGGCTGGCTGTCGAGGGTCAGGGCCCTGGCCGGGACATCCGGCTGATGGTAGCCCGGCAGCCAGACCTCCGGCAGGACAAGGGCCGCCGCGCCCAGGGCCGCGGCCGAGGCGAGGGCGGCCTCGGCCTGTGCGCAGGCGAGATCCGGGTCGCCCGAGGGAGAGGGGGCTTGCAGCAGGGCGAGGCGCATGGGCTGTGATCCTGTGGGCCGCTCATCGCTGTCCTGCGGACGATCTTCGCTGATGTTGCGCGAAGAGGCCCGCAGGGGCCGATGAGCAGCGGGGTGTCACTTCTTGAGGTTCGTCCAGATTGCGTCGTAGAGGCGCTGGGTTTCCTCGTCGCAGGCTTCAATGAAGAAGCCCTTCTGGCCCTCGGGCGGGTTGTTCTCCGGGCTGCCCGCGATTTCAGGCGCAAGGAACGGCTCCACGCCCTTCACCCCGGCGCTGTAGGCGGCGTAGTTGGTGACGGCGGCCGCATTCTGAGGATCGAGGAGGAAGTTCATGAACTTCAGCGCGTTTTCCCGGTTCGGGGCATCCTTCAGCAGGACCACATTGTCCATCCAGACAACATAACCCTCCTTCGGGAAGGCATACTCCACATTCGCGCCCTCGGCCCGGGCCTTGGCGGAGAAGCCATTGTAGATCATCCCCGCCGCCGCATCGCCCGAGACCAGCACATCCTTGGCGATGTCCGAGCCGAAGCTGGCCCAGTGCGGCTTGGCGGCAAGGAGCATGTCGTTCAGAGCCTTCAGCTGGTCGCGGTCCTGAGTGCATTGCGGGAAGCCAAGATAGATCGAGCCCAGCGTCAGGACCTCGCCCTGGCTGTCCAGCACGTTGATCCTGCCGCGCAGCTCTTCCGGCGGATCGAAGATGATCGACAGGCTGGAAATGTCGCCCTTGTAGACATCCCGGTTCACCGAAAAGGCCGTGGATCCCCACTGGTAGGGGATCGAATGCTTGCGGCCCGGATCGAAGGGCACGTCCAGCCACTGCGGCTCGATGTTGCCGAAGTTCGGCAGCTCCTCAGGAGTGAAGCTGTCAAGGATCCCCTCGTTGGCCATGATCTTGACCATGTAGTCGCCGGGCACCGCCACGTCATACTGGCCCAGCTTCCCGGCCTTCAGCGCGGCGAGCATTGCCTCGTTCGAATCGTAGGTGTCGATCGTGACCTTGATCCCGGTCTCGGCCTCGAACTTCTGCACGAGGTCGTCGGGGATGTATTCGAACCAGTGATAGACCTTCAGCTCGCCTTCGGCGAAGGCGGGAGTTGCGAGGAAGGCGGTCAATGCGAGCAGGCGTTTCATCGGTCTCTCCTGTTGGGTTCAGGGCGTCTGGCGGCCCTTGCGGTTGATCAGGTAGGCGGCGGTGACGAACAGCACGCTGACCAGCAGCATCAGCGTGGACAGGGCCATGATGTTCGGCTTGATCCCCTGCTTGACCGACCCGAAGATCGCGGTCGGCAGGGTCTCCATCCCGGCACCCTTGACGAAGTTGGTGATGATGAAGTCGTCGAGGCTGATGATGAAGGCCAGAAGCCAGCCCGAAACGATGCCGGGCATCATCAGCGGCAGA
>JBKBVC010000308.1:0-3360 GCA_046289805.1 Tabrizicola sp. | reverse complement strand
GGGCTCAAGTATTTCGTGCTGGGCGCGCTGAGTTCGGGTCTTCTGCTTTACGGCGCGTCGCTGGCTTATGGCTATGCCGGGACGACGCAGTTCGGGGGGATCCTGTCCACGGTCAAGGACGGGGTGCCGCTGGGCCTTCTGTTCGGGCTGGTGTTCATGCTGTCGGGGCTGGCCTTCAAGGTCAGTGCCGCGCCCTTCCACATGTGGACGCCGGACGTCTACGAAGGCTCGCCCACGCCGGTGACTGCCTTCTTCGCCACCGCGCCCAAGGTCGCGGCCATGGCTTTGATCGCGCGGCTGGCCCAGGACGCCTTCGGCGGCATTCCGGGCCAGTGGGGTCAGGTGCTGGCGGCGCTGGCCGTGGTCTCGATGTTCCTCGGCGCGGTCGCCGCGATCGGCCAGCGCAACATCAAGCGGCTGATGGCCTATTCCTCGATCGCCCACATGGGCTATGCGCTGATCGGCCTTGCGGTCGGCACCGCCTATGGCGTGCAGGCCACGCTGATCTACATGGCGATCTACGTTACGATGAACGTGGGCACCTTCGCCTTCATCCTGTCGATGGAACGCGACGGCCGCCCGGTCTCGGACATCGCCGGTCTGAACCAGTTCGCAAGGAAGGAACCGCTGAAGGCGCTGGCCATGCTGGTCCTTCTGTTCTCTCTTGCTGGTGTGCCGCCCATGGTGGGCTTCTTCGGCAAGTTCTACGTCCTCAAGGCCGCCGTCGATGCGGGCTGGGTCTGGCTGGCGGTGGCCGGGGCCATCGCCTCTGTGATCGGGGCCTTCTACTACCTGCGCCTCGTCTATTTCATGTATTTCGGCGCCGAGCAGGACCCGGTTGACAGCCGCATGGCACCCGTCCAGTGGACGATGCTGGTGGCGGTGGCCGCGATCATGGTGCTGGGCGTGGTGAACCTGTTCGGCATCGAAGGCCCGGCGGCGCTGGCCGCCCAGGCGCTTGTCCGCTGAGATCGGGGCAGGGCGCATCGTCCTGCCCGAGATCGACAGCACCAACGCCGAGGGCTTCCGGCGGGCCGCGAGCCTGACTGGACCGACCTGGATCCTGGCCGGGGTGCAGACCGCCGGACGCGGACGCCGCGCCCGGCCCTGGGTCAGCCCGCGCGGCAATTTCTATGCCACGCTGGTCCTGAAACCCGGCGAGCCGCCCGAGACGGTGGCGCTGCGCTCTTTCGCCGCCGCACTCGCGCTGCGGGACGCGCTGGTCGCGCTGACCGGGCTGTCGGCGAGCTTTGCGCTGAAATGGCCGAACGATGTGTTGTGCAACGGCGGCAAGCTGGCGGGGATCCTGCTGGAAAGCCACGGGTTGGGCGGGCCGGATCCGGTGCTGTGCATCGGGATCGGGGTGAACCTGATCGCCGCGCCCAATGCGGCGCTGGTCGAACCCGGCGCGCTGCCGCCGGTCTCCCTGATGCAGGAAACCGGCCTCAGGATCGCGCCCGAGACCTTACTCGACGCGCTTGCCCCGGCCTATGCGCGGCGCGAGGCGACGTTCAGCGCCGAAGGCTTCGAGCCCTTGCGCGTCGAATGGCTGTCGCATGCCGCGCGGCTGGGCAAGACGATCCGCGCCCGCACCGGGTCCGAGACCCGCGAGGGCCGGTTCGAGACCATCGACCCGGCCGGCAACCTGATCCTGCGCATGGCGCAGGGGCAGATTGCCATTCCGGCGGCGGAGGTGTTCTTTTGAACGACGCCCAAGATCTTTCGGCGAATGATCTTGGGCCCCGATCCGGACTGGGGGCCTGAGATGCTGCTTGCCATCGACTGCGGCAATACCAACACCGTCTTCTCGATCTGGGACGGAGCCCGTTTCATCGCCACCTGGCGCATTGCCACCGACCACAAACGCACGGCGGACGAATACTTCGTCTGGCTCTCGACCCTGATGAACCTGACCGGGACAAAGGCCCGGATCACCGAGGCGATCGTCTCCTCGACCGTCCCGCGCGTGGTCTTCAACCTGCGCGTCCTCTGCGACCGTTACTTCAATTGCCGTCCGCTGGTGGTGGGCAAGCCGGATTGCAAGCTGCCAGTGCCGCCGCGCGTGGATCAGGGCACCACGGTCGGACCCGACCGGCTGGTGAACACGGTCGCCGGTCACGACCGGCATGGCGGCGACCTGATCGTGGTGGATTTCGGAACCGCCACCACCTTCGACGTGGTGGACAGCGATGGCGCCTATGTGGGCGGGGTGATCGCGCCCGGCGTCAACCTTTCGCTCGAGGCCTTGCACATGGCCGCCGCCGCCCTGCCGCATGTCGATGTGGCCCGCCCCGCGAAGGTGATCGGCACGAATACGGTGGCCTGCATGCAGTCGGGCGTGTATTGGGGCTATGTCGGCCTGGTCGAGGGCATCGTGCGCGAGGTCCGGCGCGAGCGCGACCGGCCGATGAAAGTGATCGCGACCGGCGGCCTCGCCAGCCTGTTCGCCCAGGGAACCGATCTATTTGACAGCATCGAGGACGATCTGACCATGCATGGCCTCGTCCTGATCAACACCTACAACAAGGACAACCCATGAGCGCGAACCGCCTGATCTACCTTCCCCTCGGCGGTGCCGGCGAGATCGGCATGAATTCCTACGTCTTCGGCTACGGGCCGAAAGGAAAGGAGCGGCTGATCCTCGTCGATCTGGGCGTGACATTCCCCGACATGGACACCTCGCCCGGGGTGGACCTGATCCTGCCCGATGTCAGCTGGCTGCACGACAAGCTGGACCGGCTGGAGGCGATCTTCATCACCCATGCGCACGAGGACCATATCGGTGCGTTGGCGCCCCTGTGGCCGGGGCTGGAGAAGAAGGTCTATGCCCGCCGGTTCACCGCAACCATCGGCCGGCTGAAGTTCGAGGAGGCGGGGCTGCCCGTCGATCAGATCGTCACGGTCGAGCCGCGCCCCGCGACGGTCGAGGTCGGACCCTTCAAGGTGCAGTTCGTCCCCGTCTCGCATTCGATCCCGGAAAGCTCGGCCCTGGTCATCGATACACCGGCGGGGCGCATCTTCCATTCGGCCGATTTCAAGATCGACCATACGCCTGTGGTGGGCGAGGGCTGGGACGATGCCCGCATTGCCGAGATCGTGGCCGAACGCCCTGTCAAGGTGATGACCTGCGACTCGACGAACGTCTTTTCCACCCATGAGGGCCGGTCGGAGGCCTCGCTGGCCGAACCGCTGGCCGAGTTGATCCGTGCCCAGACCGGCATGGTCGTGGCGACGACCTTCGGGTCGAACGTCGCGCGGCTGAAAACGCTGGCCGAGGCCGGGCGGGCGGCGGAGCGGACGATCTGCGTCCTTGGCCGGTCGATGAAGCGGATGCTCTCTGCGGCGGAAGAGGCCGGGGTG
>JBKBVC010000307.1:0-3368 GCA_046289805.1 Tabrizicola sp. | reverse complement strand
GTTTCGACACCTTGAGCCGGCCCGAGACATATTCGCGGTCGAACTCGCCCAGGAAATCCAGCTTGTCCCGGGCTTCCTCATAGGAATAGCTGCCGAAGTTGGTCAGGCAGAAAACCGGCACGCCCTTCGCCCGCAAGGCGCGCAAGAGGGCGATCGAGCCTTCGATCCGGGGGCTGGCCAGTTCGATCCAGCGGTCATACCACATGCGGATCTCGGGCGCCCAGTCGGGGTAGCGGTCGGCCCAGTCGTAGATCGTCTCGCGGAACAGTGCCCCGTCATCGATCAGCGCGTTCATGTGGTGCAGGTCCACCTCGGCGAACAGCCGCTTGCGGCGTTCTTCGCCCAGGACGCGGTCGTAGAACGCCTCCGGTTGCCAGCGGGTCAGCACGTTGCCGATGTCGAAGATCACTGCCTCAGGCTGCATCGTTTTCCCGTCTGCGCACCGTTTCCCGCCAGATCACATAAAGGCCCGAGCCGCAGATCAGCGCAATCCCCACCCAGGACACGGCATCGGGGAAGGTGCCGAAGACCACCAGTCCCCAGAAGATCGCCAGCGGCATGCCGACATATTCGAAAGGCGCGATCAGCCCGGCCTCGGTGGTGCGGTAGGCCTGCGTGACCATCATCCCGCCGATGCCGACCGACAGGCCGGTGGCGAGGAAGATCGGCCAGTCCGCGACCGGCGGCCAGATCCAGGGGCGGAAGAGGAAGGCCCAGATCCCGTCCTTGCTGGCCAGGTGGCCGTCGCCGGCCCAGAGCCCCATGGCCAGGCTGACGAAGATGAAGCCGGCCTGGACATAAAAGGACAGGGTCATCGCGCTTTCGGTGCCGCCCATGTGGCGGGCCAGAAGGTTGCCCGAGGCGTAGAGCACGGCCGAGATCAGGACCAGCAGCGCGGCGGGCTGGATCACGCCCGAGCCGGGGCGCAGCATGACGATGACCCCGATCATGCCGGTGATGACGGCAGCCCAGCGCCGGGGGCCGACCTTCTCGCCCAGGAACAGGATCGACAGGAGCGTGATGATGATCGGACTGACATAGGCCACCGCCACCGCATCGGCGAGGTCCATGACGGCCAGGCCGGTGAAATAGGTCACGTTCGACAGCATCACGATGGCCACGCGCGCCAGATGCGTTGCGGGTCGCCGGGTGGCCAGCTGCGACCAGCCCCGGTCGGACCAGTGGATCACCCCAAGGATGAAGGCCATTGCGACGATGGCGCGGATCAGGATCACCTGGTGCAGCGCATAGCCGCCCGACAGGAACTTGATCGAGACATCGTTGACCGAAAAGATCAGCGTGCCACCGATGGCGAAGAGGATGCCGGTCAGGGCGGGAGAGCGGGCCATTGCGGCAGAGAAGCCCCGGCCCCCGGTTCCGTCTGTCCTGCCCGCGACATCGCGTGACGCGGGCAGGCGCGGCACAGGGGTTCGGCACAGGGGCTCGGCTCAGGGGCTCGGTGCGGGGGCCTCGGGGGCAGACCCGGCCGGGGCCTCGGAGGCAGGGGCCGGTGTCGCGGCGGCTGCGGCGGCGGCCGTCGCCTCGAGCTCTGCGCCCAACTTGTCCACCTGTGCCTGAAGCTCGGCCACCTGCTTGTCCAGCGCCTCCTTTTCGGCCTCACGGGCCACGAGGGCGGCCTCCTTGGCCTGGACTTCGGCTTGCAGGACGGCGACCTTCTGGCTGGACTTATAGGCGTAGAACCCCAGGATGGCCAGCGAGGCCAGAAGGATGGCAAGGACGAGGTTCTTCATCGGGGTCTCCGGGCGGCAGGGCATTGCCGCCGCACCTGACCACAAGCGCCGCTGCCGCACAAGCCGGACGTGGAGCGACCAGGTCTAGCCGGGCGCGGCGAAGACCTGGACCCAGTAGTAGCGCAGCGGCGCGCGGTTGCCGCGGATCGGGCGGTCGTCGGGCTGATAGACCAGTGCGATCCCGGTGTCCCGCATGGCGCAGTTCAGCATGTTGCGGCGATGTCCGGCGCTGTTCAGCCAGCTGCGCACCACCTCGGCTGCCGATTTCTGCCCGGCAGCGATGTTCTCGGCCGCCGAGCGAAACGCGTAACCCTGCCGTTTGATCCGGCTGGAAAAGCGGCTGCCGTCCTTGCCGGAATGGCCGAAGAAGTTCTGTTCCGCCATGGCGCGGGCATGTGACCGGGCCGCCGCCATCAGCTTGGGATTCGCCCGCAAGGGCGCGCAGCCCGCCTTGGCCCGCGCGGCATTGACCGCCGCAAGCACGCTTTCGGCAGGACCGGCCATGACCGGCGCGGCAATCGCCGCCGACAGCGCCAGGAAAAGCGCGCTAAGCCAGGAAAGCCTGCGCATGGAAGGACACATGGTCCTCCATGAAGGTCGAGACGAAGAAATAGCTGTGGTCATAGCCCTTCTGCATCCGGAACGTCCCCCCCTGGCGCACCGCGGCCATGGCTTCGGCCAGCGCCTCGGGGCGGAGCTTGTCAAGGAACTGGTCGGAGGTCCCCTGGTCCACCAGAATCGGCCCGTCGAACCCCCGGCGCCGCATCAGCAAGGTGGCATCATGCGCCGCCCAGGACGACTCGTCCGGGCCGAGATAGGCGGAAAGTTGCGGACGGCCCCAATCGCTCGCCGTCGGGTTGCAAATCGGGGCGAAGGCCGAGACCGATTTGAAGCGGCCCGGAAAGCTCATCGCGATGGTCAGCGCGCCGTGGCCGCCCATGGAATGGCCGGTGATGGCCTGCGCCTCCTCGGCCAGGGGAAAGGCGTTGAACAGAAGGCGCGGCAGCTCTTCGGTCACATAGTCCCACATCCTGAAATGCGGCGCCCAGGGGGCCTGGGTCGCGTTGACGTAGAAGCCCGCCCCCTGCCCCAGCGCGAAGTCGGGGTCGTCGGCCACGCCCTCGCCGCGCGGGGAGGTGTCGGGGAAGCAGATCGCGATCCCGGCCTCGGCCGCCCAGCGCTGCGCGCCGGCCTTGATCATCGCGTTCTCGTGCGTGCAGGTCAGGCCCGAGAGGAACCAGAGCAGAGGCACCGGCCCGTCCTCGGCCTGGGCGGGCAGGAACAGCCCGAAGGTCATGTCGCAGGCGCAGGCGAGCGAAGGGTGGCTGTAGACGCCCTGAACCCCGCCGAAGGCCCGGTTTTCCGAGATGGTCTTCATATGTAGCCCCCCTGGCTGAGTAGCGCGATCACTGCCGTCACCGTCAGCACCGAGGCGGCAGTGGACAGAAGGATCGCGGTGGAAACCCGTTGCGGCGCAACCCGGTAATGCTGCGCCAGGATGAACACGTTGCCCGCGACCGGCAGGGCGGCGGCAGCAATCATCACGCCGGCGGGATAGCCCGTGACCCCCAGCAGCCAGCAGGCGCCGACCACGGCGGCGGGATGCAGGAAAAGCTT
>JBKBVC010000002.1:2009-17847 GCA_046289805.1 Tabrizicola sp. | reverse complement strand
AGGTGGGCGGGCGCGTCCGTCATCCGATGCTGGAACTGACCGAATCGGAAAAGGCCGCGACGCGTGCCGCCTTCGAAGGATGCGGCCTCACTGCTTGACCCCGGCGCCATGCCCACGGCGGTGATCGGCGAAATCCTCGCGCTTCTCGGCGCTGCGGCATACGGTCTGGCCGGTCTGGCCATCCTTCGGGGGCAAGCGGCCGCGCGGGCCGACAATGGCGTGTTCCTGTCGGTCGCCATGACGGCGGCACTGTCACTGGTGCTCTGGATATGGGCGGGAAGTGTTCCGCTTCGGTCGGTGTTCGAGGCCGCGAACCTCCGGCCGCTCGTCTACTTCGTGCTTGCGGGCCTGGCGTCGATGGGGCTGGGACGCCTGACGATGTTTCGAGCCACGGTGCATGTCGGTGCCGTCCGGGCAAGCCTTCTGCGCCGGCTGACACCTGTCTTTGCCATCACCCTCGCATATCTGTTTCTGGGCGAAACGCCGCAGATCTCCACGCTGCTGGGCGGGGCAGTCATTCTGGGAGGAGTGTTGCTGTATCTGGCGCCCGCACGGGATGCATCGCGCCGCATGCCGCTTTCCGGCTTGCTCGTCGGTTCGGCTTCGGCGCTGTTCTACGCCCTTTCCTACATCCTGCGCCGGATGGGTCTGGAGGGGCTGCCGGATGCGGCTCTGGGCACCTGTCTGGGGGCCATTTCAGGCGCTGTCTGGATGCTGGCCACCGTGGCGCTGAGGCCGGGGAGAGGGATCATCACGCTCATCACGGACCGGAGCGCGTGGCACTGGCTGGCGGCGGTGGCGCTGAGTGCCGGTCAACTGCTGCAATTCTTCGCCCTGAAGTCGGCCAGCGTCGCGGCGGTGTCGATCTTCGGGTCGCTGGAAGTGATCTTCACCGCCGTCCTGGTTGTGCTCTTTCAACCCGCCGAGACGGTGGCCCGCGGCCGGCTCGCCCTTGCGACGATGCTGACCCTGGCGGGCACATTCCTGGTGGTGACGCGCTGAAAGGGTATAAGGAATATGGATACCCACTTTCCCTGATACGGATGTTTGTGATGGCCAGCGTCCCATACGCTCGGATCTGAAAAGAAGTGCCCCCGGTTCTGCGAACCGGAACACGAGACGGGAGGAGCCAATGACGAGACATCCGACGCTGATACCGTTCAATTTCAAGAAGTGGGTGGAGGACAACGCCGAGAGACTGCGCCCTCCGGTGGGCAACCAGTTGCTGCACCGTGACAGCGACATGATCGTCATGGTGGTTGGCGGCCCCAATACGCGTGTCGATTTCCATGACGACCCGGTCGAGGAATGGTTCTTCCAGCAGAAGGGCGACATGATGCTGAAGATCGCCGATGGCGGCAGGATCTATGACGTGCCGATCCGCGAGGGCGAGGTGTTCATGCTTCCGCCCCATGTGCGCCACGCGCCTCAGCGACCGCAGGAGGGATCCATCGGGATTGTCGTCGAGGCGCCACGCCAGCCGGGCATGGTCGAAGGGTTCGAGTGGTACTGCTTCAACTGCGAGGGCCTCGTCCACCGCGCGGAGGTGACGCTGGAAAGCCCCGAGGGTATCGTCACCGAACTGCCGAAGATCTACGACGCGTTCCACAACAGCACGCAAGCCCGCACTTGCCCGCATTGCGGCACACTTCACCCCGGCCGCGGCAAGCCGCCGGCGGGCTGGGTCAACCTCTGAACACAAGAGTCAGGAACAGGGAGACAATCATGACGTTCTTTTCCCGAGTGTATGTGGGCGTGGCGACCGTGGCTGCGTTGTTTGCCGGAACGGCCGCCTGGGCCGAGGACTTCCGACTGGGCCTCATCACGCCGCCGCCCCATATCTGGACCAAGGCCGCCGAGGCCTTCGCTGCGGAACTTTCTGAAAAAAGCGGCGGCGCGCACAGTGTCACCGTGTTCCCGGCCCAGCAGCTCGGCAATGAGGCCGAGATGCTTCAGCAGCTGCAGACCGGGGCACTGGACATGGCCTTCCTGACCGCTGCCGAGATATCCAATCGCGCGCCGGACTTCGGTGCCTTCTACGCGCCGTTCCTCGTCAAGGACGTCGAACATGCGGGCCGTCTGCTGCGCTCGGACGAGGCCAAGGCGCTGCTCGAACAGCTTCCGGCCAAGGTGGGCGTCATCGGCGCCGGCATCGGCATGGCCGGACTTCGGCAGATCGTGGCGCGGGGGTCGGTCGACTCGGCGGCCGATCTGGCCGGCAAGAAGATACGCATCACGCCTTTCGCGCCGATCCTCGATTTCTACAACGCGCTCGGCGCGGCCCCGACGCCGATGCCGCTGCCCGATGTCTATGACGCGCTGGCCAATGGTCAGGTCGATGCCATCGACATGGATGCCGAACTGATCTGGGTGCTGAAATACTACGAGCACGCCGACACCATCGTGCAAACCAACCACATGATGTTCCCGATGGTGGGTCTTGTCTCTGCCAAGGTCTGGGCCAAGCTTTCCGAGGAAGACCGCGCAATGATCAGCGCCTTGATGGCCAAGCATGTGGACGGAACGATCGACAGCTACCTTGGCAAGGAACAATCCTGGATCGACCAGATCAAGGCCACCGGCAAGACTTTCAAGGTTGCGGATGCCAGTTTCTTCGGCGACGCGGTCGCGAAGTGGTACGCAATCTGGTCCGAGAAGGCGCCCGCTCTGGCAAGCTTGAAAGCCGCAGCCGAAGCAACGGCCGAATGAAGGCGGACGTGGGGAGGGAGGAATGCTCTATCGGGTTTCGGCGCTCTGGGCACGAATCGAGATTGCACTCGCGGCCCTGCTCGCCCTCGCGGTGAGCCTTCTGATCCTGCTCAACGTCATAACCCGCAACATCGGGGCGGCCCTGTTCTGGGTTGATGAGCTCGCGATCTATGCGATGGTCTGGATGACATTCATCGGCGCCTCGGCGGCGATCCATTTCGGCCATTCCATCGTGATCACGCTCGTGACGGATACCCTGCCCGCCCCGGTCCAGCGCGCGGTGATGACCGGAGTCGATGCCGTGCTGCTCGGCTTCGCCCTTGCGATGGTCTGGTTCTGCTGGATCTGGTACGCCCCCCTGGACCTGCTGCGCCACGGCTTCGACACCGAGGCGTTCCAGGCGGCGACCTTCAACTTCATCTATGCCGAACCGACAAGCACGCTGGGGATCGCGAAGTTCTGGGTCTGGCTGGTGATGTGGGTCTTCGCCCTCGGCGCGACCCTGCACAGCCTGGCCAATCTTGTCACACCGATCCGGGACAAGACTAAGTCATGACTCCCTTCATCTTCATCCTCAGCCTGCTGGCCGCCGTTCCCGTCGCCGTGGTGCTGGCGCTGACCGCGATCTGGTATATCTGGGAGAGTGGCAATACCGTCCTCTTCGAGAGCTTCGCCCAGAAGATGTTTGCCGGCATCGAGAATTACGGCCTTCTGGCCATTCCCCTGTTCATGCTGACCGGCGAAATGATGAACGAAGGCGGAATGACCCGTCGCCTGATCAACGCCGCGCGCGTCTTCGTCGGCGGCTTTCGCGGCGGTCTGGCCTACATCAACCTGCTCGCCAACATGTTCATGGCGGCGATCATCGGTTCGGCCACGGCACAGATCGCGGTCATGGCGCGGGCGATCGTGCCCGAAATGGAACGCGAAGGGTATGACAAGGGGTTCGCCGCCGCCACCACCGCGGCCGGAGGGCTTCTGGCCCCGGTGATCCCGCCATCGATGATGTTCGTGATTTTTGGCGTTCTCGCGCAGATCCCGATCGGTGACATGTTCCTCGCGGGTATCTTGCCGGGCCTTCTTCTGTCGGGATGCTTCGCTGCGGTCATCACCCTGATCGGTCTCTGGCAGGAGTATCCGCAAGGGAGCTGGATGAGCCGGCGCGAGGCGGTCTCGGCCCTGTTGCAGTGCCTGCCGGCCGCACTGATCCCGGTGGCGATCATCGGCGGGATCCTTCTTGGCGTGGCGACGCCGACGGAATCGGCCGCCGTCGCCTCGCTGATTGCCTTCTTCATCGGCTGGCTCGTCTATCGTGAGCTGAATCCGGCCGCTTTGTTCACCATGTTCCGGCGCACCGCCGTCAACGCCTCGGTCATCATCTTCATGATCGCGACGGCGAACGTCTTCGGTTGGGTCATCATCTACGAGGCGGTGCCGCAGAAGCTCGCCGCACTCATCACCTCGGTCACCAGTGATCCGTTCCTGTTCCTTCTGATCGTAAATGCGATCCTGCTTTTCGTCGGCATGCTCATCGACGGGATTGCCGCGGTCATCCTCATCACCCCGATCCTGCTGCCCATCGCGATGAACAACTACGGCATCAGCCCCTATCAGTTCGGGGTGGTGATGTGTCTGAACCTTGTGCTGGGCCTGCTGACGCCGCCGGTCGGAGTCGGCCTTTACATCTGCAGTTCGATGAGTGGCGTCAAACCCGGCCGGATCCTGCGTTCGCTTTGGCCGTTTCTCCTTGCCGTGGCGATCGTCCTGATCCTGCTCAGCCGGTTCCCGATCCTGAGCACTGCCATTCATTCCTGATACGGCGGCATGATCGGCGCCCCGGCCGCCGGCCGGTTCGGATCATGACCAGGTCTCCGCTGCGGCTGCAACAGGCACGCTCCGAAACCTGAGCCCACGGTCGATCTGCTTTCACAACAGGAGTCTTCGGGATGGAGGTCCGATCCCGGCAGGGCGCCGCCGACGCCTTGCGCCGGAAGAATCCCCATCCGGCGCAGTGAGGAACGGCGCCCGCGACGACGTCCGGACCGCAATGTCCTTCCCTGCGGGCAGCGCGCCCGCATCGCAAGCCCCAACCCGTCGGACAGGGTCGGACAGCTTGCGAGACACCGATCGGATGTCATTGGCGTTCCGACATTTCTTGGGATCACGAGAAGGAAGGCCCCCCGATGGCGAAGCGTCCATGGCCTCTTCCAAGCGACTGTGCCGGAGACCGACGAAGGCCAGGTCCGTCAAGCTGGCGTGATCTCCCGGATGACCTGCGGGCCTCCATGATCGGCTGAAGGAAACCCTCGGCAGGACCGCAAAGGAAATCACCCTGAGCGTGCCGGGCCAGAAGCCCGGACGTCTCCATGCCACGCCATGGTCACTTCGACCCGTGGCGCTCCGATGGCGCGATGCCGGTTATCGTCGCAGGCGGGGAACCCTGAAGGTGCAGATCCCGCACTGCCGCCACGCGCCCAAACCTTGCGCGCCAGACGGCACCGCGGGCGGCTGCGACGAACTTGCGCCGCTCCACCGGGGCGATGGTCCCGTCTCACTCAGGAAACGCACGACAGGCTACCGGCCCCGTGACAGGATCGAGGCCGGGCGGCGCCGCAAGATATCCTTCGGCGGGCGCATCGCCGCGAGAGGCGCGGCCCGCGAAGCCGCCGAACCGCATTCGCATCGCGCGCGTCAACCGCTGCAAGGCTGTCGGCACGAACCGGAGCGTCCTCATGCCCCGAGACCATCGGGGAAAGCCGACGTCACGCTTCAAGCCGGCTTTCCGCAACCACGCCCAGCATGTCCAGAAACGCCCTTGCGCCGACCGACAGGCGCTTGCCCCGAGGCCATGCGACATGCCACTGTCGCGACAGGGGAAAACCCATGATGTCCAGTTCGGCAAGAACGCGCTGGTCCAGCTCCAGCAGGGCCGCCCCCCGCGCAATGACCGAGAGGCCAAGGCCCACCATCACCGCCTGCTTGATCGCTTCATCGGCGCCAAGATCCATCCGAACCCGCGGGGCAATGCCGTTTTCGGAAAAGAAGCGTTCGGCGGCGATCCGGGTGCCGGACCCCTTTTCCCGCAGCACGAAGGTCTCGGCCATGAGTTCGGCCGCAGGGATTGCCGAACGGCCGACCAGACGGTGATCGCGCGGGGCGATCATGACCAGGGGGTTCTGCGCATAGGCATGGTGTTCGGCATCCACCCCCTCGGGCAGAGTGCCGAGGATGTAAAGATCATCCTCATTGGCGGCGAGCCGCGCCAGCAGATCTTCCCTGTTGCAGACGGTCAAGACCACGTCGATGCCCGGATAGCGCCGACAGTATTCACCCAGCCGTCGGGGGATATCGTATTTTGCCGTGGTCACGATCGCGATGCGCAGCCGTCCCCGCGCCAGACCGCGCAACTCGGCCAGCCGCGTGTCGAGCTGCTCGAGTTCGTTCAAGACCTCGCGCGCCGAAGCGAGCACGATCTCGCCCGCCTCGGTCAGGAACAGACGTTTGCCGAGCCTTTCGATCAGCACGGAATCGAGCTGCTCCTCAAGCTGTCGGACCTGGGTGAAGACGGCCGGCTGAGTCAGATGCAAGGCTTCTGCCGCGCGGGTGTACGACATGTACTGCGCGACGGCGCGAAAGATCTGCAACTGGCGCAGGCTGACGGGCATCATGATTTACCCAGATGAATTCTCACCATAAAAACTATTCATTTTTTGATAGTCTTTCAAGACGCTACATTCTCTTCCGTGATCCTGCGCAACACCCAAGCCGCAAACCGGAGGAGGAGACCCGCTGATGAACGCACCGTCGAAAAAATACGATGCCGGCGTGAAGGAATATCGTTCGACCTATTGGGAACCGAACTACGCGATCAAGGAAACCGACATTCTGGCCTGTTTCAAGGTGATCCCGCAGCCGGGCGTCTCGCGCGAAGAGGCCGCAGCCGCCGTGGCCGCCGAAAGCTCCACCGGCACCTGGACCACGGTCTGGACCGACCTGCTGACCGACCTCGACTACTACAAGGGCCGCGCCTATCGCATCGAGGATGTGCCGGGCTCGGATGACGCCTTCTACGCCTTTGTCGCCTATCCGATGGATCTGTTCGAGGAAGGTTCGGTCGTCAACGTCTTCACCTCGATCGTTGGCAACGTGTTCGGGTTCAAGGCGGTCCGCTCCCTGCGCCTCGAGGATGTGCGCTTCCCGGTCTGGTTCGTCACCACCTGCTTCGGCCCGCCGCACGGCATCCATGTCGAGCGCGACAAGCTGGACAAGTATGGCCGCCCGCTCTTGGGCTGCACCATCAAGCCGAAACTGGGCCTGTCGGCCAAGAACTATGGCCGTGCGGTCTACGAATGTCTGCGTGGCGGTCTCGACTTCACCAAGGACGACGAAAACGTCAACAGCCAGCCCTTCATGCGCTGGCGTGACCGCTTCATGTTCTGCCAGGAGGCCATCGAAAAGGCCGAGGCCGAGACCGGCGAGCGCAAGGGCCACTACATGAACGTGACCGCCCCCACCATGGAGGAGGTCTACAAGCGGGCCGAGTTCGCCAAGGAGATCGGCACGCCGATCATCATGTCCGACTATCTGACCCTGGGCTGGGCTGCGCACAACTCGCTTTCGAAATGGTGCCGCGACAACGGGTTGCTGCTGCACGTGCACCGCGCGATGCACGCTGTGATGGACCGGAACCCCAACCACGGCATCAACTTCCGCGTTCTGGCGAAGCTCCTGCGCCTGCTGGGCGGCGACCATCTGCATTCCGGAACCGTGGTCGGCAAGCTGGAAGGCGACCGGGCGGCAACCCTGGGCTGGATCGACCTGATGCGCGACCGTTTCATCAAGGAAGACCGCTCGCGCGGGATCTTCTTCGATCAGGACTGGGGGGCAATGCCGGGCGTGTTCCCGGTCGCGTCGGGGGGCATCCACGTCTGGCACATGCCGGCACTCGTCTCGATCTTCGGCAACGACTCGGTGCTGCAATTCGGCGGCGGCACGCTGGGCCACCCCTGGGGCAATGCGGCCGGTGCGGCGGCGAACCGCGTGGCGCTGGAAGCCTGTGTGCAGGCGCGCAACGAGGGCCGTCAGCTCGAGAAGGAAGGCAAGGAAATCCTGACCAGGGCCGCCCAGCACTCGCCCGAGCTGAAGATCGCCATGGAGACGTGGAAAGAGATCAAGTTCGAGTTCGATACCGTCGACAAGCTCGACGTGCAGCATCGCTGATTGCTTCTCGACCGCACCTTCCCGGACATCGGGGGCCAGGGCCCCTGAGGTCCGCCAGACAAAGGAACACGCACATGACCGTTCAGGACTATACCTCCCGCCTTTCCGACCCTGCCAGCCGCAAGATGGGCACGTTTTCCTATCTGCCGCCGATGACCGACGAACAGATCCGCAAACAGGTGGAGTGGATCGTCAAGCATGGCTGGAACCCGGCCATCGAGCATACCGAGCCGCAGTTCGCCAGATCGAACTACTGGTACATGTGGAAGCTGCCGATGTTCGGCGAAACCGATGTCGATGTCATCCTCGCCGAGCTGAAGGCCTGCCACGAGGCGAACCCCGGCAACCACGTCCGGCTTCTGGGCTACAACAACTTCACCCAGAGCCAGGGTGCCAACATGGTGGTCTATCGCGGCACGCCCGTCTGATGACCTGACACTCGGCCCGCCGCTGCCCGGTGGTGGCGGGTCGGATCCTTCCCTTCTTCTGCCGGACCGTTCCATGACGCAAGCCATCGAAGATTACCGCATCACAGCAGAACCGTGGTATCGCCCGGTCGGTGACGAGATCGCCCTGTTCGGGGCTGCCTATGCCGCGCGAATGCCGGTGATGTTGAAGGGCCCCACGGGCTGCGGCAAGACACGTTTTGTCGAACACATGGCCTGGAAACTCGGGCGGCCACTGGTCACCGTGGCCTGCAACGAGGACATGACCGCCTCGGACCTTGTCGGCCGCTTCCTGCTGGATGCCGATGGCACACGCTGGCAGGACGGTCCGCTGACCTTCGCGGCCCGCCACGGCGCGATCTGCTATCTCGACGAGGTGGTGGAAGCGCGGCAGGACACGACCGTCGTGATCCACCCCCTGACCGACAATCGCCGGGTGCTGCCCCTGGAGAAGAAGGGCGAGCTTCTGAAGGCCCACCCGGATTTCGCCCTGGTCATCAGCTACAACCCCGGCTACCAGTCGCTGATGAAGGATCTCAAGCAATCGACCAAGCAACGCTTTGGCGCCCTGGATTTCAGCTGGCCCGAAGCCGCGGTCGAAACCGAGATCGTCGCCCACGAATCCGGGGTCGATGCCGCAACGGCAGGGAAGCTGGTGGAAATCGGCGCACGGGCGCGCAACCTCAAGGGGCATGGCCTCGATGAAGGTGTCTCGACGCGGATGCTGATCCACGCGGGCAAGCTGATCGCGCAGGGGGTTGCCCCGATTGCGGCCTGCACCATGGCCATCACACGCCCGATCACCGACGATCCGGACATGCGCGATGCCCTCGATGCAGCCGCTGCCACCTTCTTCTGAGCCCCTCGCCCTGCCCGAGGACCATGCCGGGCTGGAGCAGGACCTGCCACCCGCGGCGCACGCGGCCCTCGGCCTTGCCCTGCCCGAGGCGCGGCGCAAACTGTCGCCGCGGGGCCTGGACACCTGGCTGCGGGGGGCCGCCGCGCTGGTGCAGATGGGCCGCGGCGAGGGTGTGATCCGCGCCTGGATCGAGAACATGCCCGAAGTTGCGCGCGAGCTCGGCGAGGATGTGCTGGCCGAGACCGCCACCGCCTGCCTGGGCTTTGCCTCGCGCACCTCGGGTGCGGTGATCGAGCGCATTCTCGATACCGCCCCGCTGGCCGCCCGCCGGCTGGGCGATGCCGGGCTCTTCCTGTCCTATCTGCGGTTTCTCGAGCATGTCCTGGCCCGCGCCCCGCGCGCCATGCGGCCAATGCTGGATCATCTGGGCGAACTGCTGGATGTGCTGACCCTGGGCGGCCTGCGCCGTTGGGCCGATTGGGGAATCGACGCCCATCGCACCGACCTGCCGGGGCTAGAGGCCTATTTCTCGCTGCGCTCCGAGGCTGCGAAATCGGTGCTGCAGGCCGAACGCAAGGGCGTTCTGCTGGTCGATGTGCAGCGCCGGCTGTCGATGTATCTGCGGGCGCTCTGGGGCCGCGATTTCGTTCTGGTCCCGACGGCGGGCGATTTCGAGACCCGCGCGGGCTTCAGGCCCTTCGTGGCCGAACACATGCTGCACCTGCCCGATGCACTCGACGACTGGCAGGGCCATTCCGGTCTCGACCTTTATCGGGCACAGGCCGCCCATCTGGCCGCCCATCTGGCGGTGCTGAAGGCGCCGATCCTGGCCGAGGGCCTGAATGCCCTGCAGATGCAGTGCATCGGCCTGATCGAGGATGCCCGCGCCGAGGCGCTGGCCATCGCGCGATTTCCCAATCTGCGCAACCTTTGGGCGCGTTTTCACGACCAGACCGCACCCGGCATGGCCGGAATCCTCGACACGATCGCGCGCACGCTTTTGACCGAGAAAACCGAGGACGCGGTCGCGCTCGGGGTCCTCACCGAATTCCAGTCGCTCGACCTGACGGATCCGGGCGCGTCGCGCAGGCTTGGCCTGCAGCTCGCCGACCGGCTGCGCACCCTGCCCTTTTCGCCCCACCGCGATCTGCCTTCGTGCCCCTATCGCTGCGACAATCGTCTCTTGTGGGAATATGAGGAAATCGACTGGACGCAATCTGCCGCCGCCGCCCCGGCCCAGACGCGCAAGTATGTCACGGTCTCGGAAATGGTGAACGAGGTCGAGGTGGAAACCGCGGGCGAAGACGCGCAGGAAATCTGGGTGCAGGCGAACGAGTTCTTCGACGACGACGGCACCAGCTTCAATGACCGCGAAGGCAAACCGCCGCTTGGCCCGCCGGTGATGTACGAGGAATACGACCACACGATCCAGATGCTGCGCCCGGTCTGGGCGACCGTGCGCGAGACCCGCGCCCGGCTGGGCGATCCGGCGGCAGCCGACGCGATCCTCGACGAGAATCGCAAGGTGACGGAACGCTTGCGCCACCTTCTCGATGCGATGCGCCCGCATGGGGCGATCCGCGTCCGCAAGCTCGAGGATGGCGACGATCTGGACCTGAACGCCGCCGTTGCCGCCGCCGTGGACACCCGTCTGCGCCGCCAGCCCGATCCGCGCGTGATGATGCGGGTGATCCGCAAGACGCGCGACACTGCCGTGATGGTGCTGCTCGATCTGTCCGAAAGCACCAATGATCCGGCCGCACAGGGCAGGACCGTGCTTGACCTGACAAAATCGGCCTGTGTTCTGCTGTCCGAGGCCATCCACCGCGTCGGCGACAGCTTTGCCATTCACGGCTTCTGTTCGGACGGGCGGGCGAATGTGTTCTACAGCCGGCTCAAGGATTTCGATCAGCCCTGGGCCGATCTGGCCAAGGCGCGGATCATGGGGGTCGAGGGGCGGCTTTCGACCCGCATGGGGGCGGCCATCCGCCATGCCACCGCGCATCTGGCCCGCGTCAGGGCGACAAAGAAACTGATGATCGTCCTGACCGACGGGGCGCCGGCAGACATCGACGTGCGCGACCCGTTCTATCTCAGGCACGATGCGCGCCATGCCGTGGATGCCGCCGGCCGCAGGGGTATCCTGCCCTTCTGCCTGACGCTGGACCCGCGGGCCGATGCCTATGCCCAGCGCATTTTCGGGGGGCGCAACGTGCTGGTGCTCGACCGTGTCGAACGTCTGCCCGAGCGCCTGCCCCAGCTTTACGCGCGCCTGACACGCTGAAGACATTCGGCGGAAGCAAGCTTGACCGGTTCGCGTCGCGGAGCCGTTTCAGGGCTTCCGATGGGCGGTGTCCCGACGGTTGGCAATCGCGGCCGCGGGCGAAGCCGCTGACACGGCACCGCCCGGTTGCTCGGCGACACCCGAAAGGCGCGAGCCTTTGCCGCACCGATCCCATCAGAGATTCCTCTTGTGACTGCGGCATCGCTTCCGGGAACGCAAGGCAATTGTCCGCCCCGCTTCGCGCATCCGCCCCGGCGGAGGTGCGCCCGCCTTGTCAGGCGGGGGTCCGTTGCGTGATCCGCAGAGGACAGGCGCGGGCGCATCTGACGCGCGAACCTGATCGCCTGCGACATCGGGTCACAAGGATACCGGTTCGGGCGGAACCGGCGCCGCATGACTTCCGCTTGCGGTTGGTCGTGAAACCGTTCAGGAGACATATTCATGAGATCGAATGGACGATTCCATGACGTGGCCCGACGCTCCCTCGCGGCGCTGGCAGGGCTGCTGCTCACGCTTCAGATCGCCATCGGATTCTTCCCTGCCGATCCGCCGCTGGAGGACGGCGACATCCGTGTCGTGATCTGTGACGGCGGCGCGATGCGGACCGTCACGATCAGTCTCATCGACGGCACCCTGCGGACCCATTCGCAGCCGGGCGATCTGAAATGCCCGCTGTGCGTCGCCGGCGCGGTCGCATTGGCGTTGCCCGCCACCCTGCCCGCATGGCTTCCGGCTGTCCTTACCGCTTCGTACGACGAAACCGGCGAAGTTCCGGTCCTTGCGCAGGCCGAGGACAGGGCGCAGCCGATCCGGGCCCCACCCCTGGTCCTGTGATCCTTCGATCGCAGTGAACTTCCCTGCTGGCCCAATCGGCATGCGAATGTCCGGGCTGCGGGTCAAACCTTCGTGAAGGGGTATCCCAATGAACAGATCGTTTCCCTTGCGCCTCGGCGCAACCACACTTCTGCTTTGCACAATCTCGCACGTCGCGCTGGCACAGGAGAGCCCCGCGGACGAAGGATTCGCGCTTGATCCCATCTACGTGCTGATGGCCAAGGTCCGCGCCGGGGCCACTCGCTACGAGTTCTCGCCGCGCGCCGTGTCCGTCGCCCCGGCTGCCGATGCAGGGGCGCTTCTTTCCTCGACGCCCGGCATTTCAGCCAGCCGCATGGGCGGGCACGGGGTCGACATCGTGATCCGCGGCCAACAGGGCAACCAGCTCAACATCATCGATGCGGGCACATTCACCTATGGCGGCTGCCCGAACCGGATGGACCCGCCGACCTCCACCGCCGCCCTCTCCCGCGCCGACCGGGTCATCGTCGAGCGCGGCTATGCCAGCGTCACCAACGGACCGGGCGGTTCGGGTGGCACCGTCCGGTTCGAGCGCGAAGCACCGGACTTCGTCGTAGGCAAGCGCTTCAGCGGCAGCTTCGCCCTCGGCGCCACCACCAACAGCGACACGCTCGACCTCTCGGGCTCCCTGGCAGCAGACCTCGGGAACGGGTTCTACGTCGAGGCCTCGGCCGACGAAAGACATGCAGGCAACTACGAGGACGGCGACGGCCGGACCGAGCGGTCGGCCTACGATCAGAGCGCGCAGGGCCTCACCTTCGGCTACCGCAACGGTACGACCGAACTCGCCTTCGACATCGAGCACGACCTCGCCGAGGACGTGCTCTTTGCCGGTGCCGGGATGGACAGCCCGAGCTCGGAGAACTGGATCTACCGGCTTCGCGGCGGCATGGATCTGGACGCGGGCGCGCTGAAGCGGATCGAGGGCAACCTCTACTTCAGCGGCGTCGAGCACGTCATGGACAACTACTCGCTGCGTCCCAACATGGGCATGCTGGCGCGCGTCCCGACCACCTCGGACACCAGGGGCGGCAAGATCGAGGGAACCTTCCAGCTCGGCAGCACGGTTGCCCGTGTGGGCATCGACCACCAGTCGAACGATCGTCTGGCGATCCTCTATTCGGGGATGGCGATGCAGCGCCCGCTGATCGACGCCGCGGATCCGTCAACCGCAAGGTTCCTGATGTGGCCGGACGTCGGCATCGCGCAGACCGGCCTCTATCTCGAAACCGAAACGCCGCTTTCGGCAAAGACCAAGCTCAAGGGCGGGCTGCGGTACGATCACGTACGGGCGACGGCCGGGGCAGCGAACGGGCTTGCGGGCTTCCCTGCCCTGATGGCCACCCCGAACATGCTCTACACTGCCTACTACGGCACCACCTTCGACACCGCCCGCACCGAGGACAACATCGGCGGCCTGCTTCGGCTGGAGCATGAGGTTGCACCCGGCACCACGGTCTTCGCCGGTCTGTCGCGTTCGGTACGTACGGCCGACGCCAACGAACGCGCCATGGCACGCACCAACTGGGTCGGCAACCCGGACATCGCGCCGGAGAAGCATCATCAGTTCGATCTGGGCGTCGAGATGGCGCAGGCAGACTGGGACCTTGCCGCGACGGCGTATGTCGATCAGGTGGAGGATTACATTCTGCGCGACCAGTTCTCCGTCGCGGGGGTAACCACCTATCGCAACGTCTCGGCCAGACTGTCCGGGGTCGAGCTTTCGGGCAACTGGAGACAGGGCGGTTGGCAGCTGACCGGTGATCTGACCTATACCTACGGCCAGAACAGGACCGACGACCGGCCGCTTGCACAGATCCCGCCGCTGATGGGCAGGCTTTCCGCGAGCTACGGTGTCGACGCCTGGCGAGGCGGGGCGCGCGTGAACTTCGCGGCCGGTCAGGACCGCATCGATCCCGCCCGCGATCCCGGCGTCACACCCGGTTATGCGACGCTCGACCTGTTCGGCAGCTATGCACTCTCCGACAAGGCGGTGCTGCTTGCCGGCGTCGATAACGTGCTGGACAAGACCTACGCCAACCATCTCAGCCGCGCCAATGCCTTCGACACCACGGTGACGCGGGTGATGGAGCCGGGAAGGACGCTATACGTGAAACTGGACATGCAGTTCTGAACACCTGCCGGTGCGTCCGGAAACGGGCGCACCGGATCTTCTGACAGGCAGGAGGCGGCGATGGGCGGTGACGCGGAACCTGGCACCGGCACGATAATCGGACTTGCGGACCATGCCATGGCGCTGATCGCACGTGGCGGGCCGGCTATGGCCGCGATCGCCGTTCTCTCGGTGCTGGCTCTGGCGCTGGTGCTCTGGAAGACGGCGATGCTGCTCCGATCCGGAGCCTGGTCCGGGGCCGGGCACGCCGAACGCGCGGTGCAGTCATGGGAAGCCGGCGACCATGCCGGGGCGCGGGCCCTGCTGGAAGGGCGTCGCGGCTTGCGCGCCCGGCTTGCCAGCCGCGCGATGGCCGTGCTTGAAACACCGGGCCTTTCCGAGGCGGTAGCGCGCGAGGAAACCGCGCGGGCCGCGCGGGCCTTGCTGAACGAGGCTCACAGCGGTCTCCGCGGACTTGAGCTGACGGTGACGATCGGGCCGCTTCTTGGACTTCTGGGAACCGTCACCGGCATGATCGAGGCCTTCCCGGCGCGGCAGGAAGCCGGCAGCCGTGCCGATCCCGCCGCCCGCGCGGGCGGTATCTGGGACTCGTTGCTCACCACGGCGGCGGGCATGGCGGTGGCCATTCCGGCGCAGGTTGCACTGACCTGGTTCGAAAGCACCATAGAGCGGTTGCGCCATGACATGGAGGATCAGGCCACCCGGCTTTTCGTCGCTGCAGGCGCCACCCGGACCCTCGCGGATGCCTTCGAAGATGCGGCCCCCGACGATCACGTTGTTGCGCCACGGGAGAACCAGGGCTGATGTTCCGCTTCGGTCCCCTGCCGCGCCGCCGTCGCGCCGATCTGACGCCGATGATCGACGTGGTCTTCCTTCTTCTGGTGTTCTTCATGCTGGCCTCGCATTTCGCCCGCGACACCGGCCTTCCGGCGCGGACCGCAGGCGACCAGAGCGCCGAATGGCCCGGTCCGCCGCGGCTGGTCGATCTCGGCCCCGCAGACAGCCTCGCGCTGAACGGCGTGGCGGTGGCGCCGGAACATCTGCCGCACGCGCTGGAACCGCTCACCGCCTCGCCCGATGACCCGATCATCCTGCGACCGCGCGGAGCCGATGTGCAGGCGCTCGTAAGCCTGATCGACCGGCTGACGGCAGCGGGTTTCACCCGACTGATCGTGATGGAGTAAGGGATGGATTTCTCCGAACCGCAGCGACGGACGAAGAACCTGACACTCCTGCCGATGATCAACGTGGTATTCCTGCTGCTGATCTTCTTCCTGATCGGGGCCCGGCTGCGCCCGGCAGAACCCTTCTTGACCGAACCGCCCGAAGTG
>JBKBVC010000002.1:0-1999 GCA_046289805.1 Tabrizicola sp. | reverse complement strand
GTTTCACCCGTCATCGGTCACGCGAGGGGCGGCTCGGCTTCGGCGGCACCGTTGCAGCCGATGCCACATCCGCGGAGGACGCGGCCGTGCTCGCCGCACTGGCGGAAGAGCGGCGCGACTGGTGCGCCAAAACCGACTGCGATGTCGAACCGCCGCGGCTCCTGCTGCGCGCCGACCGTGCGCTCGATGCCGCCAGGGTGGCTTCCCTGCTGCCCGCCCTCACGGCGGCGGGCTTTACCCGGATCGACCTCGGCGCGGCGGCGATGGACCCGCCGCAATGAATGCGGCGCGTCTCTCGGGCTGGCCGGTCTTTCTTTTCCTGTCCGGCGCGCTGCATCTGGCTGCCCTCACGGTCATTTCGCCGAAGGACGGGGCCGAAGCCGCCGGAGACGGTGATCAGTCACTGGTGACGGTTCAGGCTGCAGACGGCGCACTCGCCGATCTGGTGGCGGAATGGATGGCGCCCCCGATCCCCACCGTGCCGGAGGTGCCCGACCTCTCACTTCCCGAACCCGAGGCCTTCGCGCAGATGGCCCTTTTGCCCCCTCCCGCCGCCTTGCCACCGCCTGCAGCCGCCGCGATACCGTCGCTGCCCCCCCCATCCATCGACGCCGAAGCGGTGCCGCAAGTCGACGAGCCTCCTCCCACGCCCGAGCCTCCGGTCGCAGAAGCTGCCCCGGCGCCCCCCGCACCCGTCCGGCCGCGCAAGCAGGCGCCCAAGCCCAGCACACCGGCTTCGACGGCGCAGGCCGCGCAGAAGGCCTCCGGCGAGGGCAATGACGGGCGGCGCGGCGTCCATGGCCAAAACCAGGCCGCCACCGCGACCTCCGGTCGGATCGAAAGCGCGAAGGCCACCTGGGGCGCAGCCATCCGGGCCCGCATCGAACAGGCAAAGCAGGCACCCGCCGTCGGCCGTAGCGGATCGGTCAAGCTGGTGCTGACGATCACCCGTCAGGGGGCGCTGACTGCGGCAAGGATCGCGCGCTCCTCCGGCATCGACGCACTCGACCGGGCGGCACTACAGGCCGTCCAGCGCGCCGGCCGTTTTCCGCCCGCCCCGGCGGCCCTTCCAGAGCCCAGCTACACCTTCAACCTGAAGATCAGCTTCGGGATGTAATTATCTGTCTAAACGATATTTCTCTGACTTTCATTACCGGCAGGATGCGGATCCGCGCCTGCGGTCTGCGCGCCGGAAGGTCGGTCTTGTCCGTGCCATCGCCTGCGCGCCGTCGCGCGGATGCGGACCTGGCCCGACGGAAGTCTGGTGCCGACGGCGCCACCGCAGGGCACGCGAGCTCGGGTCGGCGCGTTTGCGTCGCAAGGACGGTTGGCGCGAGAGCCCCCGGATCCCAGCCGCGTGACGCAGGTCACGCAGGATCGCTGAGGCAAGGTCGTCAGCCAGGTCAGGTCCGGATGGCGGTCACGGCAGCCGCCGCGAATGCGCGGGGAACATGGGCCTGTGACGGTGTGCGAAAGACCGGGTTCGGGCGCGGCGGATCCGCCTGCGCGACCGCCAGCCGCGTCGTTCAAGCCTTCGGAGACCGCAAACCATGAGACAGGGCCACGGCGCGCTGGTGGATGCGCCGGCGCCACGATGACCCGAGGCGGAACGGTCACCGATTTCCGACACGATCGCCGGTTCGGCACGCTGCCCCGGCCTCGGCGGATGAGCGGATCGGGGTCCGGCTCCGGCGCAAGACATCTCGGCAGGCGGCCCGTTTGCGGGCGGGCGCAAACGGAAGATCTGTATCTGACGGCTGCGGCATCTGATGTCCGGCGGTGCCGGAAGCCCCGTCTCCGGCGCTGGACCAGCCATGCGAATGTACCATGGCCCCCGATGATCTCAGGCAACCCGACCGGAACACGGGCACCGCGACGCAGTCCGCGAGACGGTATTCCGACGAGACTCACCGGGTTTTGCGACGGCACCTTTCCATAAGGTGTTTCTCTGGTATCTTCTCCGCGAAGGAGACCTTTATGCCCCCCGACGACGGCCTGC
>JBKBVC010000306.1:0-3378 GCA_046289805.1 Tabrizicola sp. | reverse complement strand
TCCCCGGCCCGCGTCACGCCGCATGTCCTGCGCCATGCCTTCGCCACGCATCTGCTGGCCAATGGCGCCGACCTGCGGGTGATCCAGACCCTTCTGGGTCACGCCGATGTTGCCACGACCGAAATCTACACGCATGTGCTGGACGACCATCTGAAGGACCTTGTCCTGACCCGCCACCCCCTGGCCCGCAAGGCCGCCGACTGATCCATCGCAGGACCCCATGCCCGACGCTTCGCTCGACACCGCCTTCTGGCTGACTACGGCCGCCATCCTGGTGCTGCTCTTGCTGTCCGCCTTTTTCTCCGGCTCGGAAACCGCGCTGACCGCGGCCTCGCGGGCCAAGCTGAAGGCGCAGGCCGACAAGGGCTCACGCGGGGCGAAGGCGGCGATGGTGGTCACCGAGGACCGCGAGCGGATGATCGGCGCGCTGCTTCTGGGCAACAACATCGTCAACATCCTGTCTGCCTCGCTGGCGACGGCGCTTCTGACGCGACTGTTCGGCGACAGCGGCGTGGCGCTGGCCACGCTGGGCATGACGGCGCTGGTGCTGATCTTCGGCGAGGTGATGCCCAAGACGGTCGCCATCACCTTCCCCGAGCCGGTCGCGACCCGCGTCGCCCCGGTGATCGGGCTTCTGATCGTGGTCTTTTCGCCCGTCGTCGCGGTCGTCCGGGCGCTGGTGCGCGGCATCCTGCGGCTGTTCGGGCTGAAATCCGAGGAAGGCAGCGCCATGCTTGCCCTGCGGGAAGAGATCGCGGGGGCCATTGCACTGGGTCATTCCGAGGGCGCGGTGGAGAAGGAGGACCGCGACCGCCTGCTTGGCGCGCTGGACCTGAGCCACCGCACGGTGGACGAAATCATGCGCCACCGCCGCCAAATCGAGATGATCGACGCCGACCTGCCGCCGGGAGAGATCATCACCCGCGTCCTTGCCTCGCCCCATACCCGGCTGCCGATCTATCGCGACAGCGACGACAACATCCTGGGCGTGATCCATGCCAAGGACCTGCTGCGCGAGGTGGACCGGCTGATCCGCGGCGAGGAAGGCTCGGTTCACGGGATCGAGGCGCTGAAGATCGAGAAGGTGGCGATGAAACCCTATTTCGTCCCCGACACGACCACGCTGGACGAACAGATGCGCGAGTTCCTGGCACGGCGAACGCATTTCGCACTGGTAGTGGACGAGTACGGCGCGTTGCAGGGTCTGATCACGCTGGAGGATATCCTGGAGGAGATCGTCGGCGACATCACCGACGAGTTCGACGTGGTGAAGAAGGATTCGGGCCTGACCGAGACCGACGACGGCGCCTGGCTGGTCGATGGCGCGATGACGATCCGCGACCTGAACCGGGCGATGGACTGGCGCCTGCCGGATGACGAGGCCAACACGGTGGCGGGCCTCGTGATCCACGAGGCGCAGATGATCCCGAACGAAGGCCAGGTCTTCAGCTTCCACGGCTTCCGATTCACCGTGGTGCAGCGGCGCGAGAACCGGATCACGAAGCTGAAGCTGCGCCCGCTCTGACCCGGGATTTCAGGTCAGCCACCCAGGCGTCCAGCGCCGCCCCCAGCGCCAGCCAATCGGTGTATTCCTTGTCCTTGCCGGGTTCGACTGTCTCGCCCTTCATGTCGGCGATCCGGCGCATGGCCCAGGCGCGGAAGAAATCGTATTCGGAAAAGCGGAAGGCCCCGGCGACATGCTCCACCCGACCGGGGGTCCAGCCGGTTTCCAGCTCGAACTCGGCCAGGCACTTGCGCAGGCCGGCCCAGTCCTCGGCATCCTGCCCCGCGGCCGACAGCGAGACCGAGAGGAACAGCGTGGGCATCAACGCCAGGTTCACCCTCTCGGCCGAGGCGAAGCGGGTCAGCGCCTTCTGATAGCCCCCGGCATGGAGCGAGCCGGCAAGGATCGCGGCGTCGAAGCGGGCGAGGTCCAGCCCTTCGGCATCCTCGAGGTTCAGGAGTTCGACCGCATGGCCCTGCCCCGCCAGCCGGTCGGCGGCAAAGCGGGCGATCTTGCGGGTCTGGCCGTCGGTCGTGGCATAGGCGATCAGGATCTGCATGGGGCGCCCTCCTTTCGGGATACGCCGCTGCATATCGGAAGAAGGATGGTCGCGCCCTGATCTGGCTCAAGCCGAGCGGGCCAGCGCCGCGGGGCGTTCGCCTTCCGCCCAGGCGACGGCGGCGCGGCCAAAGGCCTGGAACAGAGGCCGCGAGACCGGGTCGTTGCCGGCGTTCCATTCCGGGTGCCACTGGACCGAGAGGGTGAAGCCCGGTGCGTCCTTGACGTAGATCGCCTCGGGCGTGCCGTCGGGGGCGTAGCCGTCGATCACGATCCGCGGCGCCGGGCGGGCGATGCCCTGGCCATGCAGCGTGTTGGTCATCACCTCGCGCGCGCCCATCAACCGGTGGAACACCCCACCTTCGGTGAAGGTGACGGTATGGCGCAGGGCGAAACATTCCTCCAGCGTGCCATCCGGCGGCATCCGGTGGTTCATCCGCCCCGGCAGATCGCGGATCTCGGGGTGAAGCGTGCCGCCGAGTGCCACGTTCACCTCCTGAAAGCCGCGGCAGATGCCGAGGAAGGGCTGGCCGCGTTCGACGCAGGCGCGGATCAGGGGCAGCGTGATCGCATCGCGGCAGCGGTCGAAGGCGCCGTGGGCGGGGGTCTCTTCCTCGCCGTATTCGCTGGGGTGGACATTGGGGCGGCCGCCGGTCAGCAGGAACCCGTCGCAGAGGTCGAGCAGTTCCTCGACCGAGACATAGCGCGGGTCCGAAGGGATGATCAGCGGCAGACAGCCCGCGACCTCGGACACCGCGGCGGTGTTCATGGTGCCGGCGGAATGCGACGGATAGCTGCCGTTGATGAGGTAGCTGTTGCCGATGATCCCGACGACGGGCCTGTGCCCCTTGCGTTGCACCCTGGTCACCACTTCAAGTTTGTCCCTGGGCGGAGGATACGCCGAGGCGGGGGCTGCGCAAAGAGGGGCGCTGCGCACAGATCGACTGAAGTCGTGCACAGGTGGCTGACAATGCCAGATCACGCGGAAATGTGTTTCCTTCCCATGCGGGAAGGTCGGAAAAGCGGCACACCTGCAAGAAGAAGGGAGAGCCGAGATGCTGAAACCCATGACGCTGGTCCTTGCGACCGCAGTGCTTGCCGTGCCGGCGATCGCCCAGGAGGCTTCGAACGGGCATGAGGGCCACATGATGTCGGGGAGCATGATGGAAGGAGACATGGGCCCTGCCGCGATGGCCTTCATGGAGGCCAATGCCCGGATGCACGAGGGCATGGTCGTGTCTCGGAAGTGGTAGAAATTGGATGGCGGCGTAATCTCCGGGTGAACTGACACCCACCCAGCCGGCGGCTGCAACCGC
>JBKBVC010000305.1:0-3379 GCA_046289805.1 Tabrizicola sp. | reverse complement strand
CCAGCGGCAGCTGGTAAAGGCGGTCGGCATAGACCAGCCAGGAGATCGCGCCCTCGGTCCCCGAAGCGACCTGCCGCGAGACCAGAAGGTTGATCTGCACCACCCCGCCGACCAGCAGCGCCGGCCCCATGTTCACCATCAGCCGGCGGAAATCCGGGGTCAGGCGCGGCAGGCGCAGGCGGGGGACAAAGCCGATGCGACGGGCGGCATAAAGCGTCCAGGCCAGTTGCCCAATGCCGGTGATCGGCGTGGTCCAGGCCAGCGTCAGGCCCATGTCCCAGCCCATTTGCGCGGCAAGCGCCATGGCGGCGATGAAGACGAGGTTCATCAGCACCGGCACCGCCCCGGCCTCGGCGAAATGGCCGTGGGCGTTCAGGATCCCGGCGAGAAGCGCGAAGAGCGAAATGAAGCCGATATAGACGAAGGTGATCCGCCCGAACTCGACCGCGAGGTCGAAGCGGCCGTCGCCGACGAAGCCCGAGGCCATGGCCCAGACCAGGAACGGCATGGCGATGGTGCCGATCAGGGTGAAGATGATCAGGAAGGCGGTCAGGCCGGAGAAGGCGTTCTGCGCGAAGTCCTCGGCATCGGTGCCGGCTTCCAGCTTCTTGGAGTAAAGCGGCACGAAGGCCTGGTTGAAGGCGCCTTCCGCGAAGAAGCGGCGGAACATGTTGGGCAGGGAAAAGGCCACGTTGAAGGCGTCGGCCACCGGCCCCGCGCCAAGGTAGGCGGCCATCATCAGCTCGCGCACCAGGCCCGCCCCGCGCGAGACCAGCGTCCAGCCGCCCAGCGTGACGATGCTGCGGATCATCCGGCTCATGCGCCGGCCCTTTCGGCCCCTTCCGTGATGGCCTGGCGCAGCTTCCTCTCCAGCGCTTCCTGCCGGTGCTTCTGGTGCAGCTTCAGGCCGAACATGTCCTTGACATAGAAGGTGTCCACCACCTGCGCCCCATAGGTCGCGATCACCGCGCTGGCGATGTAGATGTTGCTGGCGGCGAGCGTGCGGGTCAGGTCGTAAAGGAGGCCCGGCCTGTCGCGGGTATCGACCTCGATGATCGTGTAGATGTCGGACCCTTCGTTGTCGAACATGATATGGGTCGGGAAGCGGAACTCGCGTTCGCGTTTCTTCAGCTTGTCGCGGTCCTTCAGCGCCTCGCGGGCCACGACCTCGCCCTTCAGCGTCTTGTCGATCATCTGGCGCAGGCGCGGCAGGCGGCTGACCTCGTAGGGGTGGCCCTCGATGTCCTGCACCCAGAACACGGCGGTCGCATAGCCGTCCTTCGAGGTGTAGGTGCGCGCATCCACCACGTTCGCGCCGACCAGCGCCAGCGCCCCGGCGAGGCGGCTGAAGATGCCGGGATGGTCGGCCAGCGCGAAACAGGCGCGGGTCGCGTCGCGGTCGGGGTCGGGGTGCAGGTCGATGCGGATCTCGTCATCGCCGATGCCTTGCAGGAGGCGGGCGAAGACCTCGTGCGTGTCGGTGGACAGGCCCTGCCAGTAGGGCGGGTAGTGGCGGGTCAGCTCGTGCTCCAGCGCCGCCGGGTCCCAGCCTTTCAGCCGTTCGGCCAGCGCCCGGGTCGCCTCTTCCTGCCGGTTCTCGCGGTTGAGCGTTTCGAGCCCGCCCTCCAGAGCCTCGGCGGTCTGCTTGTAGAGCTGCCGCAGCAGCATGGCCTTCCAGTTGTTCCAGGTGCCAGGCCCCACGCCGCGGATGTCGCAGACGGTCAGCACCGTGAGAAGGTCCAGCCGTTTGCGCGTCTTCACCGCCTTGGCGAAGTCGCGCACCGTGCGGGGATCGCCGATGTCGCGCTTCTGCGCCATGTCGGACATGAGAAGGTGATAGCGCACCAGCCATTCCACCGTCTCGCATTCCTCGGGGTCGAGGCCGAGCCGTGGGCAGACCCGCCGGGCGATCTGGGCGCCGAGGATCGAATGGTCCTCGGGCCGGCCCTTGCCGATGTCGTGCAGGAGAAGCGCCACATAAAGCACCCGCCGGTTCACCCCGGCCTTCAGGATGCCGCTGGCGACCGGCAGTTCCTCGACGAGCTCCTCACGCTCGATCTGCGCCAGGCAGGAGATCGTCTGGATGATGTGCTCGTCCACCGTGTAGTGGTGATAGACGTTGAACTGCATCATCGCGACGATGGGCTCGAATTCCGGGATGAAGGCGGAAAGCACCCCCAGTTCGTTCATCCGGCGCAGGCTGCGTTCCGGGTTGCCGTGCTTGAGCAGGAGGTCGAGGAAGATGCGCTGCGCCTCGGGATCCTCGCGCATCTCGTCGTCGATGCGATGCAGGTTCTGCGTGACGATCCGCATCACGTTCGGGTGCAGCAGATATTTGGTGCGCAGCGCCTCTTCGAACACCCGCAACAGGTTCAGCTTGTCGGACAGGAAAGCCGCGGGATCGACCACGTCGATCCGGCCCTGCACCAGCTTGTAGCCCTTCTTCACCCGCTTGGTCATCTTGAAGATGCCGAACAGGCTGGCCTCGCGCTTGGCGTGGCGGGCTTCCAGTTCGGTCAGGAAGATGCGGGTCAGCTCGCCCACCCGGGTTGCGAGGCGGAAGTAGTCCTGCATGAAGATCTCGACCGCCCGCCGCCCGCCCGCGTCGCGATAGCCCATGCGCGCCGCCACCTCGACCTGAAGGTCGAAGGTCAGCGTGTCGGTCGGCCGGCCGGTGATGTAGTGCAGGTGGCAGCGGACGGCCCAGAGGAAATCCTCGGCCTGGGCAAAGCTGTCGAACTCCTCGCGCGACAGGAGGCCTGCGCCGACCAGCCCCTTGGCAGAAGGCACGCGGTTGAGATACTTGCCGATCCAGTAGAGCGTCTGCAGGTCGCGCAGGCCGCCCTTGCCTTCCTTCACGTTCGGCTCCAGCACATAACGCTGGCCGCCCTGCCGCTTGTGGCGTTCCGCCCGTTCGGCGAGCTTGGCCTCGATGAACTCCGGCCCCGAGTTGCGGAAGAGGTCGGACCAGAGCTTTGCGTCCAGCTCCTCGGCCAGGGGTGCATGGCCGCAGATGAACCGGTGTTCCAGAAGCGCGGTGCGGATGGTGATGTCCTCGCGCCCGAGGCGGATGCAGTCCTTCACCGTGCGGCTGGCATGGCCGACCTTCAGCTTCAGGTCCCACAGCATGTAGAGCATGGTCTCGATCACGCTCTCGGCCCAGGGGGTGACCTTCCAGGGAGTCAGGAACAGGAGGTCCACGTCGGACTGCGGCGCCATCTCGGCCCGGCCATAGCCACCGACGCCGAGGACGGCGATGCGCTCGGCCTCGGTCGGGTTGGCCAGGGGATGCAGGCGCATCGCGGCCGCCAGGGTGACCTCGACCAGCACATCGGTCAGCGCTGCCTGCGCCGCGACCAGCGCCCGGGCCTGGCGCGGG
>JBKBVC010000304.1:0-3395 GCA_046289805.1 Tabrizicola sp. | reverse complement strand
GGCGGATATGCCGGGCGTCAACGGGATTTGCAAACAGAAAATGTCGCCAGGAGCCAGGAAAATTGAACTTTTCTTGCGACCTGGCGTCGCGGTGCGCAACTTTCGTCTGGCCGCGCCGCCTTGGGGGAGTTGCCCGAGGCGGCCGCCAGACTCAGGCCATCAGCCAGACATAGCTGCCGTAGAGCGCCAGAAGCCCCAGGCCGGCGATCCTGGGCAGGCCGTTCAGGAGTAGCGCCACCGCGGCCAGCCCCAGCGAGGACAGAGCCACCCACCACATGTCGCTGTCGGCAAAGCGCGGTTCGGCCGGGATCGGCGCGATGAGCGCGGTGATGCCGAGGATGCCGAAAAGGTTGAACACGTTCGATCCCACGACATTGCCCACGGCGATCTCGGTATGCTTGCGGAAGGCGGCGATGACGCTGGTCGCAAGCTCCGGCAGCGAGGTGCCGACGGCGACGATGGTCAGACCGATCACCGCCTCGGGCACGCCGAAGGTCTGCGCGATGGCGGTTGCACTGTCCACCAGCAGCCGGGCGCCGATGACCAGGCCCACGAGACCCGCGCCGGTCATCAGCCACGGCGCCCAGGACCGGCCCATCGTTTCATGGCCGGGTTCCGGCGGATGACCGCTGCCCGCGACGAAGGCTGTGGTCAGGAAGGCGACAAGGCCCGCGACGAGGATGATGCCATCCAGCCGCGAGATGTTGCCGTCCAGCAGCATGATCCAGACCGCGGCAGTGGCTAGCAGCATGAAGGCGAGGTCGCGCCAGAGCCTGCGACCCGGCAGGACGAGAGGCGCGATCACCGCCGAGATACCGAGGATAAGAAGTATGTTCGAGATGTTCGAGCCGATGACGTTTCCGATCGCGATGCCGGGCCGATCGGCCAACGCCGCCTGAACCGAGACGATCAGCTCCGGCGATGAAGTGCCGAAGCCGACGATGGTCAGGCCGATCAGCAAAGGCGACAGGTGGAACTTCCGGGCGATGGCCGAGGCGCCGCGCACGAGCGACTCACCGCCTGCCACAAGAATGACGAGGCCGACAACGAAGAGAAGATAGGTCACGAGATCTCACCCGACTGGTTTCGAGGAAAGGTTGGCGTGCGTTGCGCGAATACAAGGGGCCGCACACGAGATTCCGCAGCAACGGCGCCGATTTGCCTGCGGTTAGGGTTTGGCCGTGTCGGGCAGGTAACAGACGGCGTTCAGCTTGTTGCCGTCCGGGTCGCGGACGTAGGCCGCGTAGAAGTGCGGCCCGTAGTGCGGGCGCAGACCCGGCGCGCCCTCGTCCGTGCCGCCATGGGCCAGGGCTGCGGCGTGGAAGGCATCCACCGCCGCACGCGAGGGTGCAAGGAAGCTGACCATCACCCCGTTCCCCGGCGTGGCAGGTGCGCCATCGAACGGCTGCGTCAGCCACAGATGCGGGCCGGGATCGTCCAGCCCCCAGGCGGCGGGACGGTTCTCCGGGTCGTAATCCTCAAGTCTTGCGTGCCCCAGAGGAGCGAGGACCGCGTCGTAGAAGGGCAGGGCGCGGGCGAGGTCCCGGGTGCCGAGCGAGACGTAACTGAACATGGGACAGGTTCTTTCGTGGCAGGTGATTCTCGATCCGGGCACAACTCTTGCCCAGCCGACAGGCTGTTGTCTGCCCCATGGCACGGAGGCTTGCAGGTGATAGCGCCAACACGCGGAGCCAAGCGGCACCGGAGGTGGCCTGGTAAGGTTATCTGACCAATTTTGCGGGCGATATGCAGTTTTGAGTTCTCATCTTGCGCAAGCTTCTCTACGGTCTACTTCGCAGACATGCCCGCGTCCGGGGCCAGCGATCCCGGAAGGGCCAACAGTGGAGGAGAACTGCATGGATCGACGTTCATTTCTGACCAAGGCTTCCGTCGGCGGTGTCGCTGCTGCCGGTGCGGCTGCTCTGGCAGCGCCGGCAATCGCCCAGGACGCGCCCACCGTGACCTGGCGGGTCACCTCGTCCTTCCCGAAGTCGCTGGACACGATCTACGGTGCCGCGGAGACGATGTCCAAGTATGTGGCCGAAGCCACTGACGGCAAGTTCCAGCTGCAGATCTTTCCGGCGGGCGAACTCGTGCCGGGTCTGGAGGCGGCGGATGCGGTGTCGCAAGGGACGGTCGAGGCCTGCCACACCGCCAGTTACTACTACTGGGGCAAGGATCCGACCTATGCGCTGGGAACGACGGTGCCCTTCGGCCTGAACTACCGCCAGATGAACGCCTGGCTCTATCACGGCGGCGGTATCGACTTGCTGAACGAGTTCTTCCACACGCAGAACCTGCACTATCTGCCTTGCGGGAACACCGGCGTGCAAATGGGCGGCTGGTATCGCAAGGAGATCAACAGCCTGGCCGATCTTCAGGGCCTGAAGATGCGTATCGGCGGCTTTGCCGGCAAGATCATCGAGAAGATCGGCGTCGTGCCGCAGCAGATCGCCGGCGGTGACATCTATCCGTCGCTGGAGAAGGGGACCATCGACGCCGCCGAATGGGTCGGCCCCTATGACGACGAGAAGCTCGGCTTCTACAAGGTCGCGCCCTACTACTACTATCCCGGCTGGTGGGAAGGCGGGCCGACGTTGTCCACGATGGTCAACCTCGCCAAGTGGAACGAGCTGCCCAAGTTCTACCAGGGTGTCCTGGCAACGGCCTGCGAGGCCTCGAATTCGAACATGATGGCCAACTACGACTACAAGAACCCGACCGCGCTGAAGAGCCTGGTCGCGAATGGCGCGCAGCTGCGGCCCCTCCCGCAGGATGTGCTGGCGGCGGCCTTTGACGCGGCAATGGCGACTTATGCCGAGATCAGCGCCAGCAACGCCGCGTTCAAGAAGATCCACGACAGCCAGACCGCGTTCAAGAAGGACGCCTATCTCTGGGCCCAGATCGCGGAATACAACTACGACGTGTTCATGATGACCCAGCAGCAGGCCGGCAAGCTGTAAGGCATCCAGAGCAGGAAAGACGAAAGGCCCCGGATCGCTCCGGGGCCTTTTCTCTTGCCGCGGTTGCTGTGCTGGCCGGCACGCGCGCTCCGGTCAGGGAGTGATCACCGGGGCGCCCAGCCGCGGCAGAGCACCCGGTGCCGGGGCTGCACCTTGCGGCGCAGGCGTCGTAGCCCCGCCCAGGTTCGGGGCGCCAAGCGTCGGGGCGCCCGGCAGGCCCGGTAGCCCCCCCGGCGCGACAGGTGCGGAGCCCTGTCCTCCCGGGGCCATCGGCTGCAAACCAGGCACCTTGATCTCGATCGTCGTGGGATCCACGACGGGCCCCTTGTAGTGCATCACCGTCTGCGGGAACAGTACCACGACGAAGATCATCAGCACCTGGATGAGGATGAAGGGGATGGCGCCCTGGTAGATCTGCCCCGTCTTGATCGC
>JBKBVC010000303.1:0-3405 GCA_046289805.1 Tabrizicola sp. | reverse complement strand
GGCGCGCGGCCCACCACATCGGTGAAGGTGCCGCCCCGGTCGATCCAGAATTCCCAAGCGCCCATCAGCCCAGCCCCCCTACCGCTTCTTGGTGGCGCGGGGCGCGGCGGGATGCAAGGGGCGGCGGACCTAGCCCTTGATGCGCTCCAGCAGCTCTTCGACCTTCGGCCCCAGCCCCTCGACGATCAGCCGCACGCCTTCGGGGTTCGGGTGCAGTCCGTCCGCCTGCATGAAAGCGGCCAGCGAGGCCGGATCGGCCGGGTCCGCCCCCGCCGCGCGCAGGCCGGCAAAGAAATCGTCTGCCAGCACCGCCCCATACTGTGTGGCCAGTTCGCCATACATCGCGTCAAAGGCCGCCTTGTAGTCCGGCCCGAAGTTCCCCGGCGCCTTCATCGCCACCAGCAGCACCGGCAGGTTGCGCGCCGCCGCCTCCTTCAGGACGCCGTCCAGGTTCTGCCGCGACGCGGCCGGGTCGATCCCGCGCAACAGGTCGTTGCCACCCAGCGTGACGATCAGCGCATCGGCCTCGGGCCCCAGCGCCCAGCCGATCCGCGCCAGCCCCCCGGCCGTGGTATCGCCCGAAACGCCCGCATTCTGCACCACGACGTCATGCCCGCGCGCCTTCAGCCAGGCCTCCAGTTGCGGCACCAGACCCTGCGACGCATCCGCCAGCCCGTAACCCGCCGTCAGGCTGTCGCCCAGCGCCACCACAGTCAGCGGCTCGGCCCCGGCCACTCCTGCCAGCAGGAACGTGACCGCCAACCCATTGCGCAGCCCGGCAAGCGCGCCATATCCCTTGGCAAGCACTGCCCGAAGGATACCCCGCATGACCGATCCCATCCTCGCGCTGACCGACGCGCGGCTGACCCTTGCCGGCAATGCCGGGCCGGTCGAGATCCTGAAGGGCATCACGCTGTCGGTCCGCAAGGGCGAAACCGTGGGGCTGATCGGGCCGTCTGGGTCGGGCAAGTCGTCGCTCCTCATGCTCATGGGCGGGCTCGAACGTGCCACCGGCGGGCAGGTTCTGGCCTTGGGGCAGGACCTGACGACGATGGACGAGGACGCGCTCGCCCGCTTCCGTCGGGGGAATATGGGGGTTGTGTTCCAGAGCTTCCACCTGATTCCGACGATGACCGCGCTGGAAAACGTGGCGCTGCCCTTGGAACTGGCCGGGGCGGGCGACGCCTTCGACCGGGCCGAGGCGGAACTGGCCGCCGTGGGGCTGGCTGCGCGGATGCACCATTACCCCAGCCAGATGTCCGGCGGCGAACAGCAGCGCGTGGCCCTGGCCCGCGCCGCCGCGCCGCGCCCGGCGATCCTTTTGGCGGATGAGCCGACAGGCAATCTCGACGGGGCGAACGGGCAGGCGATCATGGACCTTCTGTTTGGCCTGCGCGACCGGCACGGGGCGACGCTGGTCCTGGTGACCCACGCCCCGGAACTGGCGGCACGCTGCGACCGGGTGATCCGGCTGGCCGATGGCCGGCTTGTGCCCGAGGCCGTGGCCAGGGCCGCGGAATGAGCCTCGCCCTCACCATCGCCAGGCGCGAGCTGCGTGGGGGCCTGCGCGGCTTTCGCGTCTTTCTTGCCTGCCTCGCGCTGGGGGTGGCCGCGATTGCCGCCGTCGGCACCCTGCGCGCGGGCATCCAGCAGGGCCTGAGCGACCAGGGCGCGGTGATCCTGGGCGGAGACGCCGAGATGCGCTTCACCTACCGCGCCGCGGATGCCGAGGAGCGCGACTGGATGGCGCGCGCAGCCACGGCGGTGTCCGAGGTTTACGACTTCCGCTCCATGGCACTGACCGGGGACGATCAGGCGCTGACCCAGATCAAGGCCGTCGATGGCGCCTGGCCCCTGACCGGCGCGGCCGAACTGTCGCCCGAGATCCCGGTGGCCGAGGCGCTGGCCGATCACGGCGGCCTGCCCGGCGCGATCATGGACCCGGTGCTGATCGACCGGCTGTCCCTGAAGATCGGCGACAGCTTCCGCCTCGGCACGCAGGACTTCCGCCTGACCGCCGCCCTCACGCGCGAACCTGACAGCGCCTCGACCGGCTTCACCCTCGGCCCGCGCACCATCGTCCGGTCGGACGCATTGGCGACCTCGGGCCTTCTTGCCTCGGGGTCGATGTACGAAACCCGCTACCGGCTGCTCCTTCCCCCCGGCACCGACCTTGCCGAACTGAAGCGGCAGGCGCAAAACGCCTTCCACGACAAGGGGATGCGCTGGACCGACAGCCGCAATGCCGCACCGGGGATCGAGACTTTCGTGGACCGGATCGGCAGTTTTCTCGTCCTTGTCGGCCTTGCGGGCCTTGCGGTGGGCGGGGTCGGCATCTCGGCCGCGATCCGCTCTTATCTCGACGGCAAGGTGGCGACCATCGCCACGCTCAAGACGCTGGGTGCCGAGGGCGGGCTGATCTTCCGCAGCTACCTCTGGCAGACGGCGATCCTGTCGGGCCTCGGCATCGCGCTTGGCCTTTTGCTCGGGGTGCTGGTCCCGATCCTGGCCGCGCCGCTGATCGAGGCCTCTCTCCCCTTCCCCGCCACGATCCGTCTTGCGCCCATGGCGCTGGTCGAGGCTGCCTTCTACGGCGCGCTCTCGGCGCTGATCTTCACGCTTCTGCCGCTGGCCCGGACCGAGACGATCCGCCCCGCCGCGCTTTATCGCGGCGGCACCGGCACCCGCGCCTGGCCGCGAAAGCGCTATCTTGCGGCGCTCGCGCTCTTGTCCGCCGCGCTGATCGGCAGCGCGACCTGGCTTTCAGGCATCCCGGAACTCGCGCTGGGTGCGGCTGGCGGGGTGCTGGGCGCCCTCCTCGTGCTGGGGCTCGCGGCGCTCGCCCTGCGTCTCGTCGCGCGTCGGCTGGCGCGCAGCCGGATCGCGCGGGGCCGGCCCGCCACCCGCGCCGCGCTGGCCGCCATCGGCGCGCCAAGGTCGGATGCAACTTCGGTCGTCCTGTCCCTCGGCCTCGGGCTCTCGGTCCTTGCCGCCGTGGGGCAGATCGACTGGAACCTGCGCCAGGCCATCGCGACCGACCTGCCGACCCGGGCGCCGGCCTTCTTCTTCATCGACATCCAGCCCGACCAGATCGACCCCTTCCTCGCCCTGATCCGCGCCAATCCCGCCGTGAGTGAAACCGAGACCGCCCCCATGCTTCGCGGCGTCATCACCCGGATCAACGGTCGCCCCGCCCGCGAAGTCGCCGGCGACCATTGGGTCGTCCGCGGCGACCGCGGCATCACCTATGCCGCCACGCCGGGGCCCAAGACGCGGATCACCGCCGGCACCTTCTGGCCCGAGGACTATACGGGCGATCCCCAGATCAGCTTTGCCGCCGAGGAGGCCGAGGAGATCGGCCTGAAACTCGGCGACACCATGACCGTCAACATCCTCGGCCGCGAC
>JBKBVC010000302.1:0-3405 GCA_046289805.1 Tabrizicola sp. | reverse complement strand
ACCTGATGGATGCGGCCAAGGTCTGGTCGAACAAGTCCACCCGCGCGACCTGCGATTACTCCTACCACATGGCCGTCACCTGGTGGGGCGAGAAGGTCTGGCAGGGGATCGAGGACTCGGCCAAGGCCGGGATCACCAGCTTCAAGCATTTCATGGCCTACAAGGGCGCCTTGATGGTGAACGACGACGAGCTCTTCAACAGCTTCCGCCGGGTGGGGGATGTGGGCGGCCTTGCCATGGTCCATGCCGAGAACGGCGATGTGGTGGCGGAACTGACGGCGAAGCTGCTGAAGGAAGGCAACACCGGCCCCGAGGGCCACGCCTATTCCCGCCCGCCGCAGGTGGAGGGCGAGGCCACGAACCGCGCCATCATGATTGCCGACATGGCCGGGGTGCCGCTGTATGTGGTCCACGTCTCCTGCGAGGACGCGCATGAGGCGATCCGGCGCGCGCGGGCGGCGGGCAAGCGCGTCTGGGGGGAGCCGCTGATCCAGCACCTGACCCTTGATGAGTCCGAATACTTCCACCCGGATTGGGACCACGCCGCCCGCCGGGTGATGAGCCCGCCCTTCCGCAACAAGCAGCATCAGGACAGCCTCTGGGCGGGCCTCATGTCCGGCAGCCTGTCGGTAGTGGCGACCGACCATTGCAGCTTTACCACGGAACAGAAACGCTATGGCCTCGGTGACTTCTCCAAGATCCCGAACGGGACGGGGGGGCTGGAGGACCGGATGCCGATGCTCTGGACCCACGGGGTGAACACCGGGCGGCTGACGCCGAATGAATTCGTCGCCGTAACCTCAACCAATATTGCGAAAATCCTGAACTGCTATCCGCGGAAGGGCGCGGTTCTGGTGGGGGCGGATGCCGACCTGGTGGTCTGGGATCCGGAGAAGACCAAGACGATCACCGCGGGCAAGCAGCAGTCGAAGATCGACTACAACGTCTTCGAGGGCCACAGCGTGAAGGGCCTGCCGCGCTTTACCCTGACCCGCGGCCATGTCGCCATCCACGACGGCGAGGTGCGCACGCAGGAAGGCCATGGGCGTTTCGTGGCCCGCGAGCCGCGCCCGGCCGTCAACCGCGCGCTGACCCAGTGGAAGGACCTGACCGCGCCGCGCCCGGTGGAGCGGACGGGAATCCCGGTGACCGGCGTCTAGGGCGCCAGATGCTCCAGCTCGGGCAACAGCACGACGCTTTCCTGCTCGTTCGGATCGGTCCGGGCGATGACGGCCGTGCAGGGCTCGGGGCCGGGGTTGAAGGGCAGGTGCGGCGTGTCGGCGGGGATGTAGAGCAGGTCGCCGGCCTCGGCCTCCATCCGGTGTTCAAGGCGCCCGCCCCAGGACATCACCGACCGGCCGGACAGCTGGTAGATCGCGGTCTCATGCGTCGCGTGCTTGTGCGCCTTGGCGCGCCCCCCCGGCGGGATCGTCAGAAGATGCATGCAAATCGCCGTGGAACCCACTGTTTTCGCAGCGAGTCCGGCGTCAGGGGTGAAGCCCGCCTTGCCGGCACAGCGGTCGGCGGGGCGGATCTTGCGGCAATCGGGCATGGCGAGTCTCCTTCGCAGGAAGGCTACCACGCCTCAGGGTTCGCCAGGCTCGGATTCCTCTTCGTCGGCGGGCAAGCGGAAGGTGACGACAGGCGCGCGGAAGTCGATGTCGTCCAGGTCCTCGGCTGCGGGCGCGAAGGCGAGGGTCGTCTGCAAGATGTTGAAAAGCATGGCGGTCCTCCGGTTTTCGACGAGGTGGGGACGGCGTGCAGCGCCTGCAAGTCTGGCAGGATGTCGCAACAGAACTGTGAAGGCCAGGCCGCAGGTGGCGGCCAAGCGAAGGGAATGACGGTGTGAAGGACACGATGAACGCCACACCTGCGGTGATCGAGGCGAAGGGAGTCAATCTGGTCTTCCAGACGGCGGACGGGCCGGTGCAGGCCTTGAAGGACGTCAACCTTACCGTCAACCGGGGCGATTTCGTCAGCTTCATCGGTCCCTCGGGCTGTGGCAAGACCACCTTCCTGCGCTGCATCGCGGCGCTGGAACATCCCACCGGTGGCACGCTGACCGTGAACGGGATGACGCCCGACGAGGCGCGGCAGAAGCGCGCCTACGGCTATGTGTTCCAGGCGGCGGGGCTTTACCCTTGGCGGACGATCGCCGGGAACATCAAGCTGCCGCTGGAGATCATGGGCTTCCCGAAGGCCGAACAGGACGAACGCACCGAACGGGTGCTGGAACTGGTGGAGCTGAAGGGTTTTGGCAAGAAGTTCCCCTGGCAGCTTTCGGGCGGCATGCAGCAGCGGGCCAGCATTGCGCGGGCCCTGGCCTTCGATGCCGACATCCTCTTGATGGACGAACCCTTCGGCGCGCTCGACGAGATCGTCCGCGACCGGCTGAACGAGGAGGTGCTGAAACTCTGGGCGCGCACCGGCAAGACCATCGGTTTCGTCACTCATTCGATCCCCGAGGCGGTCTATCTGTCCACCAAGATCGTCGTCATGTCCCCGCGGCCGGGCCGGATCACCGACGTGATCGACAGCCCCCTGCCGAAGGAGCGGCCGCTCGACATCCGCGACAGCCGCGAGTTCATCGAGATCGCCCACCGCGTGCGCGAGGGGCTGCGGGCCGGGCACCATGATGACTAGGTTGCGGGGCACAGGCCTGTGGCGGGTCTTCCAGCAGGACCGGGCGAAGGTTCCGGCAGGGGTGCGAGGGTGAAAGTGCATGGCAGCATCCCCGTCCTCAAGACCGTCCTTGCCGACCATACTGCCTCCGCCGGGGCGGGGTGCGGTCTGGGCGGAGTTCCTGAAATGGGCGGTCGGCTTGCCGGTTGTGGTCGCCGTGGCGCTTGGGGCGATCTGGCTGGCCTACTGGGCTGCGGGCAGCGCGGGCCTGATGCTGCGTACCGAGCTGAAGATCGGCGAGATCCTGCTGTGGCTGGGGCTGATCGCCTTGCTCTATCCTGTCGCGCTGGTCGTCCTGGTCTGGGATCTGATCGACGGGCTGCGGGTGGCCCGCGCCTGGGAGGCGATGTCGCCCGAGGAACGGGCGCAGGCCATGACAGCCGCCGAGGCGGAGATTGCCGCGGCCGGAAAGACGCCTCGGCGGTCGCGAAGAAAGGGGACGGGTCTATGAGGAGAGGCTGTCACGGACCGCTGCCTCGGGGGGTGGCGGGACGGGTCCGGTGGTCGGGAGGCCGGGCATGAGCCGCGCGCTTCCCGTCCTGACCGTGCTCGCCGGGATTGTCGTCATCTGGTATGCGGCGGCCGTCTGGATGAACGCGGCCTGGGTCTTCGACCAGGCGCAGCGGGCCGGCCAGACCGTGACCTGGGCCGAGGCGATCCCGCAGACGATGGACCAGGCGCGCCCGCTGCTTCCGCCGCCGCATCAGGTGGGGGCCGAGCTTT
>JBKBVC010000301.1:0-3421 GCA_046289805.1 Tabrizicola sp. | reverse complement strand
TCAGATGTCCTTCGCCGCCACCATCGCCCTGATCGTGGGCTTTTCCGCACTGGATGACAGCATCTACCGCCAGAAACTCCCCCGCTGGCTGATGCCGTTGTTCACCCTGGTCCTGTCCTCGCTGATCGGGGGACTCGCGACTGCGCCCTATGCCGCGGCGCATTTCAACCGCTTTACGGATTACGGTCTTCTGGCCAACATCCTGACCGTGCCGGTAATGGGCGCGGTGGTGATGCCCGCCGGGGCGCTTGCAGCGCTGATGGCGCCCTTCGGCCTGGCCTGGCTGCCGCTGTGGGTGATGGAGCAGGGCGCGCGCTGGATCCTTTTCGTCGCGCACTGGATCGCGGGCCTGGACGGCGCGGTCACCGCCATTCCGACACCGGATCCCCGCGTGTTGCCCCTCTTCACGCTGGGGGCGCTCTGGCTGATCCTGTGGCGGGGAAGGGGGCAGGCGGCGGGGCTGATCCCGGTGCTCGTGGCCCTGGCCCTGTGGGTCACGACCGAGCGACCCTTGCTGCTCGTCTCGGGCGACGGGCGGTTGGTCGGGTTGGCCGGGGAAGAAGGCCGTGCCCTTTCGGCGTCGCGCGGGGGAGGCTTCTCCGCCGAGAACTGGTTGCAGAACGATGGCGACCTCGCGGGGCAGGAAGAGGCGGCGGGGCGTCCGGGCTTCACCGGACCGAAGGACACCCGCTGGTTCGACCTTGCCGGCCTCAGGGCCGTTGCACTGACTGGCAAGGGCAGCGAAGACCGGCTTGCCGGGGTCTGCGCCCAGGCCGACCTCGTGATCCTCGCGGGGGAGGCCGAGACGCGGCCCGAAGCCTGCCCCCTGGTGGATCGGAACGTGCTGCGGCAGACCGGTCCGCTGGCCGTCTGGAACCGGGACGGAAACCTGACCTTCGAGACAACGACGGGTGACAGGCGCCTTTGGTCCCCGCGCACGCGCGCCGTCGATCTGCCTGACCTGAGGCCGAGGTCACTGGCCCTGGCCGGTCAGTAGCTGCGGATCAGCCCCACCAGACGGCCCTGCACCTTGACCAGGTGATCGGGGAAGACCCGGGTCTCGTAGGCCGGGTTCGCCGCTTCCAGCGCGATCATGTTGCCGCGGCGGCGATAGCGTTTCAGCGTGGCCTCGTGATCTTCGACCAGCGCCACGACGATGTCGCCGTTCTCGGCGGTGGACTGTTCGCGGATCACCACGATGTCGCCATCGTTGATCCCGGCCTCGATCATGGAATCTCCTTTGACTTCAAGGGCGTAATGCTGCCCCTTGCCCGACAGCATCGACCCCGGCACCGCGACGTGGTGCGAGACCTCGGAGATCGCCTCGATCGGCACGCCGGCAGCGATGCGGCCCATGACAGGCAGTTCCATCGCATGCACGGCCGAGACCTCCATCGCGCCGCGCGGCGGATCGCTCCGGTCGCCCTGAATGACCTTGGGGCTGAAGCCGGGCTTTTCCATCGCCTCTGGCAGCTTGACGATCTCCAGCGCCCGGGCGCGGTGGGCAAGCCGGCGGATGAAGCCCCGTTCCTCAAGCGCGGTGATCAACCGGTGGATCCCCGACTTCGAGCGCAGGTCCAGCGCATCCTTCATCTCGTCGAAGGAGGGCGGCACCCCGTCCCGGTCCATCCTCGTCTTGATGAAATCGAGAAGCTCCAACTGCTTGCGTGTCAGCACGGGGCGACCTCCACATCCTGCGTTTGCATAATGTTCTGCCCGTGTTCCCGGTTTGTGTCAAGGCATATCCACAAGCGGTCAGAGCGGCAGGTAGGGCACCGTGTCCCCGGCGCGACAGGCGGGGGCGTCGATGGGCCGGATCAGGAGGGCATCGGCCTGGCCGAGAATCGACAGCAGGGCCGAGTCCTGCCGGTCGAACGGTGCGATCTCCGGCAGGCCGTCGGCGGGCGTCAGCCGCGCCCGCATGTAATGCGCCCGGGGGCCGTTCGGGGGCAGGTCCACCGCTGCCCGTGCATTGCGCGTCACGGGGGCTGGCGCGGGATCGCCCAGCATGGCGCGGATCATCGGCAGAAGGAACAGCTGCCCGCAGACGATGGCGCTGACCGGGTTGCCCGGCAGCCCCAGCATCGGTACGCCGTTCAGCCGCCCCGCCATCAGCGGCTTGCCCGGGCGCAGCGCGAGTTTCCAGAATGTGTGCTCCAGCCCCGCCACCTTGCCCACCAGGTCGTGGTCGCCGACGGAGGCCCCGCCGATGGTGACGACCAGATCCGCGCCATCGGTCAGATCGAGGACGGTTCGGAGTTCCGCTTCTGTATCACGGGCAATGGGCAGAAGCCGCGCCTCGCCGCCTTCGGCCTCGATCATCGCCTTCAGGGCAAAGCCGTTCGAGGCGATGATCTGATCGGGGCGCGGATCCTCGCCCGGCATCACCAGCTCGTCGCCGGTGGCGACAAGGGCGACCACCGGCTTGCGCGTGGCCTGCACGGCGGGGATGTTCATCGCGGCCAGAAGCGCCAGGTCATTGGGGCGCAGGCGGCGGGGAGAGAGGCTGTCTCCGACCCGGAAGTCCTGGCCTCGGGGGCGGATATGGGTGGCGGTATCGAGCCCCGCCTTCAACAGGATGCGGTCGCCCGCAAGGATCACATCCTCCTGGATGATGACCCGCGTCGCGCCCTCGGGCACCGGGGCGCCGGTGAAGATGCGCACCGCCTGGCCCGGGCCGACCGTCCCCGCGAAAGCATGGCCTGCGGCGGCCACGCCGATGACAAGGAAGCTGTCATCCGGGCCGGGGTCGCCCTGCACGGCGTAGCCGTCCATCGCTGAGGCCGCGAAGGGTGGTTGGTCGCGCGTGGCGAGGGCAGGGACGCACATCCAGCGGCCGGCCGCCTGCGCCAGCGGGACGGTTTCCGGCCGGAGCGGCGCAACAAGGGCCAGGCAGCGGGTCAGCGCCTCTTCGACCGTTATCATCAGGTCGCCTCGTAACGGCCTGATTTCCCGCCGTCCTTCAGGATCAGCCGGATGCCGTCGATCACCATGGACTTCTCGACCGCCTTGACCATGTCATAGACCGTGAGCGCGGCGACCGAGACGGCGGTCAGCGCCTCCATCTCGACCCCGGTCTGGCCGGCAGTCTTCACCGTGGCCTCGATCCTGATGCCCGGCAGCGCGGGGTCCGGGGTCAGTTCCAGCGCGACCTTGGTGATCGGCAGGGGATGACAGAGCGGGATCAGGTCCGAGGTCTTCTTGGCCGCCATGATCCCGGCCAGCCGCGCGACGGACAGCACATCGCCCTTCCTTGCCCGGCCCTCGGTGATGAGCGCCAGTGTCTCGGCCGTCATCCGCACCGCGCCCGTGGCCACCGCCACGCGGTCGGTCACCGGCTTGTCCGAGACATCGACCATATGGGCCTGGCCCCGGTCGTCGAAATGGGAGAGTCCGCTCATAGGCCACCCTGCGCGGTCAG
>JBKBVC010000300.1:0-3424 GCA_046289805.1 Tabrizicola sp. | reverse complement strand
GGGGCTGGCCTTCGGGGCCTCGCTCTACATGGCGATCCCCTTCGCGCCGCAGACCTATGTCGTGCTCCTCGCCTTCGCCTTTTCGGCGCTGATCGGGGTGATGTTCGGCTTCTTTCCCGCCCGCAAGGCAGCAAGGCTGGACCCGATCGAGGCGCTGCGCCACGAATAGCCGGGCGGGGTGCAGCTTGTGCGACCCTAGGGAACAAGCCACCAGATTGCGGCGAGACCGGCCACGACGAGCGCGCCGCCAGCACCGTATCTGACCCAAGGGTTCGTGACATGGGTCTGGGGCACAGCGGATACAGGGCGCGACGCTCCTGCTGGCGGCCAGTCGGCCGGACGGGCGGTCTGGGTTTCGGGCAGAATTCCGCCCTCCTCGCCGATCCGTATCCAGTCCAGCCAGTCTGCGGCGGACTGGATCCGGTCGCGCGGCATGACGCGCGCCGCCTTGTCGATCGCTTCCAGAAAGCCCGGCGGATAGCCCTCGAACCGGCCGGCCAGCGGCTCGTAGGGATCGGGCTCGCCTTCCGCCACGCGGGCCAGCCGGCGCTGGCTTTCCGGCGGCGCCTTGCCCGAGATCAGATGGTGGAAGGTCGCAGCCAGGGAATAGAGGTCGCTGGCCGGGCTCTGCTCGGCACCCGTCAGGTAGAATTCCTGCGGCGAGTAGCCTTCCTTGATGACGCGCCGGCCGGTCAGCACCCGGGTTGCCCGCACCACCTGTTCGCTGGCGGCACCGAAGTCGATCAGGATCGGGTTGCCGGTCTTGTCCACCAGGATGTTGTCGGGCGAGATGTCGCGGTGCAGGATCCCGGCCTGATGGATGAACTCCACCGCGCCGAGCATCTTCTTCAGCATGGTGACGATCTGATCCGGCGTGAAGGCCTGATCGGTCGAGTTCATGATGTCGTGCAGGTCCTTGCCGTCGATGAAGTCGATGGCCATGTAAGCGGTGTCGTTGTCCTCGAACACCTGGTGCACGCCCACGATGTTCGGATGGACCAGCCGCGCGAGGCTCTTCGCCTCGGCGATGAAGCTTTCGACGAAGCTGCGGAAATCGTTCTGGTGCTTGCGCGAGCGGGCGCGGACCAGGCTGGTGGACCGGCGGCAGAGCGCGTTCGGAAAGCACTCCTTGATCACCACGTTCCGGTTCAGGCTGTCCTTCGCCAGATAGGTGATCCCGAAACCGCCGCTGTTCAGGAAGCCCTCGATCGTGTAGTGCCCGCCCAGAAGCTTGGTTCCAGGCTTCAGATCGTCAGCAAAGGCATCCGGGTCCATGCGGCCCAGTTCTGTCTCCAGCTGATTGCTGATCTGCGTCGGGCCTTGCGTCACGTCACACCTGCCAGTCAGGTCACTCATCAATTCACACAGTATGCCCACAGGCGCGTTTTGCGAGTGGTGCCGGACTTTCCGTCCAGCGAACCAATGCGCGCCGGCATCAATTCGACGGATCGTCAATTCCGTTAACGCTTGTAACGCCGGAACTACAGCCGACGCAAATGCCCAATATCTCTGGAAAAAACGTCGGCTTGGTCGCATTGGCCCTCTCATCCGTCCAGAATCGGACATCTCGCCAGGCGGGGCCGGCAAGATCATGATTCAAAAGACAATTCTTTCGGTCCGCCTGCCTCTGCGTCAAGGTTCGCATTTTGCGAAGTGTGGTAATTATCTTCGCGAGCCCATAGGGATGTGCCTTGATCCTGCCCCAATCGAACCATGCTTCTGGACATCGCGGGATCAAGGCAGCTGGCGCGCAATCAGGGATTGCGCCTGCCGGTGTTGCCTGCGCTCGCGCCTGATTCGCGCGGTGCTCAGCCGGGAACCCAGGTCTCCGCCGGCTTTCCGGGGCGCAGGATCTGGAAGCTTCCTGCCGGCAGCGTCAGCCAAGGGTCCGCGGATCCGTCCGGCCAGATGACCCGCATCTCGGCGCTTGTCGACTCTCCCAGCCCGAAATGCAGCCAGCCGACCGATCCCGAAACATGTCCGCCGCCCGAGGCGATCTCATGGCGCTCAATGACCTCGCCGCGCCGGATCTCGACCAGGGCGCCGATGGCGTCGCGGTTCGTGCCGTCCTGCGCCAGCCGGACCTCCACCCAGTTCCCGCCGCTCTCGCCGGTCTGGCGCCAGACCTCGGCAGGGGTCCAGCGGTTGACCACGACGATGTCCAGCATGCCGTCGAGGTTCAGGTCCACCACCTGAGCGCCGCGGCCGATGCCCATGCTGGCGACTCCTGCCCGGTCTCCGGCCTCGACGAAGGGGCCATCGGCGGTGCCCAGCAGCAGATTGTTCGGGTCGCGCTCGGCAAAATCCGGCATCTTCGCGACGTTGCCCTTGGCGACGAAGATGTCCAGCCACCCGTCATTGTTCACGTCGGCGAATTGCGGGTGCCAGGCAGTCGAAGGGCGCAGGTCGTCGCCGGTATAGGGCCGGTGCGCCGTCACCCCGGACTTGAAGGCCAGGTCGGCGTAATCGGGCTCGCCCGAGGCCGGATCTTTCAGGAACTGCAGCTTGTTGTCGGCCATCGAGGTCAGGAAATAGTCCTGATAGCCGTCGCGGTTCACATCCGCCGCCGCGATCCCCATGCCCCAGATGCGCAACCGCTTCCAGCCCTCGGCCTCGGTGTAAAGCCGCGGAGGCTGGCCGGGGTCGAGGTGCCAGAGCTGTTCCTGCCCGCCCTTGTAATATTCGCGGTCGTTCGACACCCGTAGCGCCCATTGGCCCGACCGGTTCCAGTCGGTGAAAAGCATCGACAGCGCACAGTAGGACGGGCTGAGCGGGATCGGCGGGGCGAAGCGGCGACCCTCCGGCCGATGCAGCCAGTTGTCGGTGCAGGACCCCCAGGGGAAATCCTCGGCCGTGCGGTCGATGTAATTGCCGATGGCGATGGTCGGCCAGTCCTGCCCCTTCTCCCAGATCGCGGCAAAGGCGGTGGACCAGGCCGCGCCGCCGTCGAAGCCCCAGGCCTCCGTCGCATCCTCGAAGGTGCATTCGCCCAGCCCCCGCATCAGCCGGTTCGGCCCCTGGCGCAGCACCACGAGGTCCATCACCCCGTCGCTGTCGATGTCCAGCGGATAGGCGCCCAGCACCGCGTCCAGGGTGAGGGCATCGGTCTGCACGAACACCAGCGACCCGCCCCGCGTGCTGCGGTTCAGATAGAGTGCCGAGGGGCCGGCGCCGCCCGACAGGAACAGCTCGGGGAAACCGTCGCCCGAACAGTCGAAGGTGGCGACCCCGCCGCCGACCATGTAGTCCCAGTCGCCTTCATAAACGGTGGACAGACCCGCAGTGGCCGTCTCCTCGGTGAAGGTCGGCACGGCCGGATCGGCGAGGGCGGGCAGGGCCACTGAGCAGAGGACTGCGATCGCGCCCTTCACGCAAAGGTCCTCAGCGCTGCGGCATGGGCGCCGATGCAGCGGCCCTGCACCCG
>JBKBVC010000299.1:0-3429 GCA_046289805.1 Tabrizicola sp. | reverse complement strand
CATTCACGCGCTCTCCCATCTGAGCTATGACCCCACCGGAGAGAAGCATCGCACCGTTTCCGCCGCGATGCCGGCTATCTAGGACAGGTCGCCGGGGGCCGCAAGGGGAAAATCGCCCCACCCGCCGGCGACCCGTGTCAGACCTCTTCCTCGTCGCCCGGCACGTCGGCCAGGTCGTCGAGCGAGACGTTGTCGTCGGTATCGTCTTCCAGCAGATCGTCGTCCATCTCGGCGTCGTCGGCGACTGCGCCTTCCAGCAGGACGTCTTCGGCTTCCAGATCCTCGACCAGCACGTCGTCATCCTTTTCGGGGACGGCGCGCGAGATGACCGAGGCGGCCATCTTGCGGCGGACAGATTCGATGTCCACGATCTCGCCCGTGTAGGGGCTGACGATCGGGTTCTTGTTGAGGTCGTAGAAGCGCTTGCCGGTGGTCGGGCAGATACGCTTCGTGCCCCATTCTGCTTTGGGCATGGTGGTCCCTTCGGGTAGTGGGTCAGCAGGAAAATTGCCGCTTGCCACAGGTGCAGGCGACTGTCAAAGCCTTTCGTGTGCCGCGGGAAATGGCTATGGTCCGCGAAGGATTCAAGGGGTTTTGATGGCCGTCCTGCCCGGTTCTCCGCCCGTCGAGGTGCATCTCAGGCGCTCGGCCCGGGCAAGAAGATTCTCGCTGCGCGTTTCGCGGCTGGACGGCAAGGTCACGCTCTCGATGCCGCTGCGCGCGCGCGAAGGCGAGGCGCTGGCCTTCCTCAAGGGCCACGAGGGCTGGCTGCGCAAGACGCTGGAGGCGATGCCCGGTTCGACTCCGCAGCGCGTGGGTCTGGGCACACGACTGCCGATCCAGGGACAGGAGCTGACGATCCTGCCGGGAACCGGGCGGCGCATCCGCGTGGAGGGCGAGACACTTCTGGTCCCGGGCGACCCGGAAGGCGTCGGTCCGCGCGTCGCGGCCTGGCTGAAGATCCTGGCCCGCGACCGGCTGGCGCAGGCGTCCGCCCGCCATGCCGCTGCGGTGGGTCGCCGCTTCGCCTCGATCGCGTTGCGGGATACGCGGTCGCGCTGGGGGTCGTGCTCGCCGGACGGGCGGCTGATGTATTCCTGGCGGCTGATCATGGCCCCGCCAGCGGTCCTCGACTATGTGGCCGCGCATGAAGTGGCGCATCTGGTGGAATTGAACCATTCGCCGGCCTACTGGGCGGTGGTGTCCCGCATCTGCCCGGACTGGAAACGGCAGCGCGCCTGGCTGCACGACCAGGGCCAGACGCTGCACCGCCTGCGCTTTCAGGATTGACCGGGCGTGGGCCGGGGTGTTCCCTTCGCCCATGGTGACGCCCCGCCCCCCCGACCCGAACGCCGCCGCGCATGAGCGGCTCTATCGCACCCTCCGCCAGCAGGTGATGCACGGCGAGCTTGATGCCGGCCAGCCCTTGACCCTGCGGGGCCTCGGCAAGCAGTTCGGCGTCTCGATGACGCCAGCACGCGAGGCGGTGCGGCGGCTGGTCGCCGAAGGGGCGCTGATGCTGTCGTCCTCGGGCCGGATCTCGACGCCGGAACTCACGCCCGAGCGGATCGAGGAACTGGCGGCGATCCGGGCGCTTCTGGAGCCGGAGATGGCCGCCCGCGCGCTGCCGCGCGCCCATTTCGCGCTGATCGAGCGGTTGGCGGCGATCAACATGGCCAATGCGGAAGCCGCGGTCAGGGGCGACGCGGTGGCCTATGTGCGCACGAACCTGGAGTTTCACCGGACGCTGTATCTGCGCGCCCAGTCGCCCGCGATGCTGGCCCTGTGCGAGACGGTCTGGCTGCAACTGGGGCCGACGATGCGGGCGGTCTATGCCCGGCTGAAGCGGCGGGAGCCTCCGATGCACCACCGGGCGATCCTGGCGGCGCTGAAGGCAGGCGACGAGCCGGGGTTGCGGCTGGCGGTGCGGACCGACGTGACGCAGGGGCTGCGGCATCTGACGGGATAGTGTCCAAGGTGGACGAGCCTGTGCAGATCAGGGAAATCGACGGACTGGACGCGCGCGTTCAGAGATCGTGAACCCCTGGCCCGTATCTTCCCTGGTGGGACCGGGGCGGAACTCTGGAAACTTCCGCTGGCTCGCAGCGGGTTACCGGGCTTCTTTTGCGACCGCTTTGGTGCGTGCATGCACAATGGCCCGCCGCAATTGCGCCTTGGCCCGATGCGTCTGCCGCCCCATCTTCCGGGCAACCGCAGCTTCAGGAGACAGCCATGTCCATCCGTCCCGTCATCGAGACCCGCCGCGCCCAGCCGCATGTCGAGGGGGCCGGCGTCCACCTGCACCGCGCCTTCGGCTTCCAGGACCCGACCGAGGCCGACCCCTTCCTGTTGTTCGACGATTTCCGGGGCGATCATCCCCGGGATTACTCGGCCGGCTTTCCCTGGCACCCGCACCGGGGGATCGAGACCATCACCTATGTGCTGGCGGGCACCGTGGAGCACGGCGACAGTCTGGGCAACCGGGGTATCCTGGGACCGGGGTCGCTGCAACTGATGACCGCCGGCCGGGGCATCCTGCATCAGGAGATGCCGAAAGGCGACGAACAGGGACGGATGCATGGCTTCCAGCTCTGGGGGAACCTTCCGGGGCGGCTCAAGATGACCGCGCCGCGCTATCAGGACATGCCGGCCGAGGCGCTGCCCGAGCGGCACGAGGATGACGGCACCTCGATCCGCGTGGTCATCGGGGACTACCGAGGCGTCAAGAGCCCGGTCGAGGGGATCGCGGCAGACCCGCAGTATCTGGATGTCTTCGTCCCGGCGGGCAAGCGCAAGACCTTCAGGGTCGATACCCGCCGCCGCGCCTTTGCCTATGTCTTCGAGGGCGCGGGCAACTTCCGCGATGCGGCGCGACCCGAGGGCGTGCTTCTGGAGAAGGAAGTGCGGGGCCAGGAGGTCAACATCCGCGACCTCAGCGGCAACCGGACGCTGGTGCGCTTTGGCGCGGGCGACGAGGTGACGGTGACGGCGGGGCCAGAGGGCGTGCGGTTCCTGCTGATCTCGGGCGCGCCGATCGAGGAGCCGGTGGCCTGGGCCGGTCCCATCGTGATGAACACCGAGGCCGAACTGCGCCAGGCCTTCACCGAACTGCGCAACGGGACCTTCATCCGCCCGGCCCACTGACAAGCGACCCAAGAATTTTCGCCGAAAATTCCTGGGCACTCGGCCGGTTGGGCCAGGGCGGCTTGCACCGGCGGGCGCAGACGGGCAGTCTGCGCCCGTTCGCATTGGGACCGCCACATGTTCGTCAGACCCTTCGGCCTTCGCTACCACCGCTTTCTGAGGCGACTGCACCAGGCTTGCCTGTTCGACTGGTATCTGGAGATCGGCTGCCGGACGGGCGAGAGTTTCGCCCCGGTGCGGTCCAAGACGGTCGCGGTCGATCCGTTCTTCCGGGCCGAGATGAAC
>JBKBVC010000298.1:0-3434 GCA_046289805.1 Tabrizicola sp. | reverse complement strand
CATGTAGCGGATGCCGGCGGTGAAGGCCGCGTGTTTCACCACGTCGTTCATCACGCCCGAGCCGATGGCGATGGGCGTCTCGCCCGGCCGCAGCACGGCGCGGAGCGAATCGGCCAGGTCCACCGTGGGCTTGGGGCGCGGGATGGCCGGGATGACATGGCGGCGCGTCGCGATACCTACGGCGGCAAAAGCCGCCTCCACGGCCTCCCCCGCCGCGCCCCAGCCGCGGTCGTCGGCCATCAGCACCACGGGGCCCGAGAAATGCCGGGCGTAAAGCCTGCCCGCCTCGGCCAGCACGCCGCGTCCGATCACCACCTCGGCCACATTGGCCGACCGCGCCACCGCTTCCCGGATCAGGTCCGGCCCGCTCATGCCGTCACCCCGCCCGAGGCAAGCGTCCGCCCGTCGGCGGCGAAATGGTGGAGGCGATGCGGCGGCAGGTCGAGGCCGATCTCGGCGCCATGGTCCAGCGTCGTGTCGCCCTCGGCCCGGACGACGAGCGTCTGCCCGCCCGGCAGGCGGACATAGAGGTAGGCGTCGCCGCCCAGCGTTTCGGTCAGGGAAACAGTCGCCGCGATCTGCCCCTGCCCTGCCGGGCGCAGCACCAGATGTTCGGGTCGCACCCCCAGCTTCACCGTCCCCGCAGGCGCCGCGCCAAGGGGCTTGCCGTCCAGCACCGCCTGCCCGTCGCGCAGATCGACGGTCAGGAAGTTCATCGACGGCGCCCCGATGAAGCCTGCGACGAATTCGGTTGCGGGGCGGTTGTACAGCTCCATCGGCGCGCCGACCTGTTCGATGCGGCCGGCGTTCAGCACCACGATCTTGTCGGCCATGGTCATCGCCTCGACCTGGTCATGGGTGACATAGATCATTGTGGCCTTCAGGTCGCGATGCAGCGCCTCGAGTTCCACCCGCATCTGGACGCGCAGCTTTGCGTCGAGGTTCGACAGGGGCTCGTCGAAGAGGAAGACCTTCGGCTCCTTCACGATGGCGCGCCCGATGGCGACACGCTGGCGCTGGCCGCCCGACAGCTGGCCGGGCTTGCGGTCGAGGTAGGGTTCGAGTTGCAGGATGCGCGCGGCCTCGGCAATGCGGCGCTGGCGGTCGGCTTCGGGGAAGTCGTTGACCTTCATCCCGAAATCCATGTTCTCGCGCACGGTCATGTGCGGATAGAGCGCATAGGACTGGAACACCATGGCCACGTCCCGGTCGGAGGGCGCGGCGCGGGTGACGTCACGGTCGCCGATGTGGATCGTGCCACCGCTGATCTCCTCCAGCCCCGCTATGGACCGCAGAAGCGTGGACTTGCCGCAGCCCGAAGGCCCGACGAAGACCGCGAATTCGCCGTCCGCGATGGTCAGCGACACATCGTGCAGTGCCTGTGCGGCACCGTAGAACTTGTTCACGCCCGACAGCCTGACCTCGGCCATGCCGACCCCTTCCCTTGCGCCGACCCTGCGGCGCTGACCGCAATTTTCCGGTTGACTCGCTCCGGTTTCGATACATTTATATGGTCAGCGTTACAAATGAAAGTCAACTCTGCAACGCTGAACCCTGAGGGAGGAAACCATGAAACTCAAGTCGCACGTCAGCGCGCTTGCGCTGGCCTCCGCGTCGTTGGCCGGCCTTGCCGGCGCGGCGCAGGCCTGGTCGCTGGAAGAGGCCGCCAAGCCCTATGCCGGGACCGAGCTGGAGGTCCTGCTCCTGGACCGTCCGGGCTACAACGCCGCGATCAAGATGCTGCCGGAATTCGAGGCGGCGACGGGCATCAAGGTGAACATCACCACCGTGCCCTACGAGAACGCGCTTGGCGAACAGGCGCACTGCGATCCTGTTCGTCATCGCGGTGCCGATCCAGATTGCGCTGGGCTTGCTGATCGCCCTGATCCTGCACCGGCCGGGCCTCGGCTTCTGGAAGACGCTGACGCGGCTGAGCCTCGTCCTGCCGATGGCCACGACCTATGCCGTGGTCGGGCTGCTGGCGCAGGTGATGCTGAACCAGAAATACGGCGTCATCAACCAGATGCTCGGCTGGATCGGCGTCGATGCGATCAATTTTATCGGCGACCCGACAAATGCATTCATCGCGGTCGTGCTGTGGGACATCTGGCAATGGACACCCTTCGTCGCGCTGGTCCTTCTGGCGGGCCTGTCCACCGTCCCGCCCGAGATCGAGGAGGCCGCGAAGCTGGAGACGAAATCCGGCTGGACCGTCCTGCGCCATGTCCAGCTGCCCTTCCTTGTCCCCAGCCTTGTCGCCGTCCTGATCCTGCGCACCGCCGACACGCTGAAGCTGTTCGACATGCCCTTCACCATGACGCGCGGCGGGCCGGGGTCCGCGACCGAGTTCATTGCCGTGCTGATCGAGCGCGTGGGCAACCGCCAGTTCGACATCGGCATGGCGGCGGCGCAGTCGATCATCATGCTGGCGATCACCATCGTTCTTGCGCGGCTCTACATCCGCTTCTTCTATCGCGAGGTCCGCTGACATGACCTGCCCGAAACACGGCTCATCACTCCCCTTCGGTCGCCCGTCGTGCGGGCGCCCCTGCGAAGAGCGACCGCAAGGAAGCGATGAGCGCCACCGGGAGCACCGCTAATGGCCGCCCCCGTCCAGCGCCGCCACCTCTGGGCCGAAGGCGCGCTTCTCCTGCTGATCGGCCTGTTCTGCGTCTTTCCCTTCTACTGGATGGTGACGACCAGCCTGAAGACCCAGGTCGTCGCGCTGGAATCGCCGCCGGTCTGGTGGTTCACGCCCACGCTGACGAACTACTGGGAAGTGCTGTTCGTGGACAAGGTCGGCCCCGCCCTCGTCAACTCCATCATCGTCGCGGTCTGCACCACCGCGCTTGCGGTGGGGCTTGGCACCCCTGCGGCCTATGCCCTTGCCCGGTTCGAGTTCCGCGGCAAGCGCGACCTGTGGTTCTGGTTCATCACCAACCGCTTCGTGTCGCCCGTGGTGCTGGCCTTCCCGGTCTTCCTGATCGCCCGCCAGACCGGCCTGCGCGACACCCATATCGCGCTGATCCTGATGTATCTGACCTTCACCCTGCCGATCGTCATCTGGATCTGCACCGACCAGTTCCGGTCCATTCCGAAGGAACTGGACGAAGCCGCCATGCTGGAAGGCGCAAGCCAGTGGCGCATCTTCCGCTCGATCTGCCTGCCACTCGCCATGCCGGGCGTCGCGGTCAGTTCGATCCTCTCCTTCATCTTCTCGTGGAACGAGCTTCTCTTCGCCTACATCCTCGCCCCCAAGGCGGCCAAGACCGCGCCTGCCATGGCCGTGACCTTCATGGAGGGCTACGATGTGCCCTACGGAAAGATCATGGCGACCTCGACGCTGATCGTCGTCCCGGTCTTGATCTTTGCCCTGCTTGCCTCGAAACACCTTGTCCGGGGCCTGACGATGGGGGCCGTGAAATAGGGAATCC
>JBKBVC010000297.1:0-3439 GCA_046289805.1 Tabrizicola sp. | reverse complement strand
GGGTCGCGGTCGGGCCAGGGGGTGAAGGGCGCCTCGTCATACGGCACCGGCGGGCCGCCGTCCGGGTCGGTCGCCAGCCGCAAGGGGCGGCGGGAATAGCTTTCGACGCCGCCGGCCAGCACGACCTCGGCCGCGCCGCTGTCCACCAGCGCCCGAGCCAGAAGGATCGCATCCAGCCCGCCCGCGCATTGCCGGTCGATGCTCAGCCCCGCGACCCGCTCGGGCAGCCCCGCCGCCAGCGCCGCCCGCCGCGCCGGATTGCCCCCGGCGCCCAAGGCGTTCGACAGGATCACCTCGTCCACCTCTTCCGGCCCGATCCCGGCATCAGCCAGACAGGCCCTCAGCACCGGCGCGGCCAGATCCTCGATCCTGAGCCGCGCGAAGGCCCCCCCGCGCGGGACAACCGCCGTGCGCCGGGCGGCGATCAGGCGGGCCACAGCTCGGCCTCCAGCCTGCGAAGGTCGGTCTTGCCCGAGGCCAGCACCGGCCAGTCCTCCCGCCAGACCAGCGCCTTCGGGGCCCTGGTCGGGCCAAGCTCGGCGCGCAGCGCGGCCAGGATCGCCGCCTCTTGCGCCCGGTCACCCTGCACCACGGCGACCAGCCGCTGCCCGCGCGCCGCATCCTGCACCGGCAGCACCGCGGCACGCGCGATCCCCGGCAGGCCCAGAAGAAAGCCCTCGATCTCCTCGGGAAAGACGTTCTGATCGGCCACCGTCACCATCCGCCCCGCCCGCCCGCGCAGGGTGAGGAACCCGCCTTCCAGCCGGCCCACCTCGCCCACCGAAAGCCAGCCGTCGCGCCAGCGCGCGGCCGAGGCCCCCGCGCAATCGCCGGCATAGCCGAGGAACAGATAGGGGCTTTGCACCCAGATCGTGCCGTCCGCATCAAGCTGCAGCTCCACCCCCGGATAGGGCCGCCCGACCGAAGCCTCGGGCGTTGCGGCATCGGCGAGCGTGACGAAACTCGTCTCGGCCGCGCCGTAGAACTCGCGGACCTCTGCCCCCGGCGCCAAGGCGGCAAGACCCGCGCGCAGGGCGCTGTCGAGCTTTGCACCGCCCACAAGGATCAGCCGCAGGTCGGGCAAGGCCCCCGCTCCCAGGATCAGCCGCAGCTGCGCGGGCGTGGCGTAAAGATGGGTGATCCGCCGGTCGGCCAGCGCCTGCCGCTGCCGGTCGGGGCGCAGGTCCGCCAGAAGATGCACCTCGGCCCCCAGATGCAGGCCCTCGACCGCAGCGTAAAGCGATAGCGAATGCACCAGCCGCCCCGGCACCGCCACCCGCGCGCCGGGGCCGATGCCGAAACGCGCACTGACCGCAAAGCTTGCCGTCCAGGACGCTTGCGTCCGCCGGATACGGCGCGGCTGGCCCCTCGAGCCCGAGGTCAGCGTCTCCAGCACCGGCAGGTCATGCGGATCGGGTGGCGGCGCATCGGGCGCACCGATGCGGAAGGCCGGATGCCCGATGGCGGCGGCCAGGCCCGCGGCGCTGTCGGGCAACACCGCCCCGACCGGCCGATCCGGGCGCCTCCCCTCCCCCCCGTCGGGGTAGGGGCACTGCCCCGACGATGGGTGTTGGGGGCCAACCCGCGGAACCTCGCCCCCCGCGGCGTCGAACAGCCGTGCAGCGGGGTGCCAGCGGAACCTGTCGCTCATGCAAGCAGAGAAGCGATCCGCCGCAGGGCCAGCAGATAGCCCTCGGTCCCGCAGCCCGCGATCACCCCATCGGCCCGCGCCGAGACATAGGAGTGATGCCGGAAGGCCTCGCGCTTGTGGATGTTCGAGATATGCACCTCGATCACCGGCCCGTCATAGGCGTTCAGCGCATCCAGGATCGCGACCGAGGTATGCGAATAGGCGCCGGGATTGATGATGATCCCGGCCGAGGTTCCCCGCGCCTCGTGGATCCAGTCCACCAGCTGCCCCTCGTGGTTCGACTGCAACGCCTTGACGCGCAGCCCCAGCTCCTCGCCCAGGTCCGAGACCTTGGCGGCCACGTCCTCCAGCGTCTCGCGGCCATAGATTTCCGGCTGGCGCAGGCCCAGCAGGTTCAGGTTCGGGCCATTCAGAAGGGTGACAAGCTTGGGCATGGGGGTTCCGGGGCAAGGATCGGCGCGAGATTAGCCGATATGCCCGGATGGGCAACGGACAAAAAATTGGCGGCTTTCCGGGCACCTGCTGGGGTCAGGTCGGAAAGCCGCCCAGGGAGACGACGGTTGGCCCCGCAGGGGCCGAAACTCAGGCCACCTTCTCCAGCACCACCTCGGGCTTGATGCCCAACGCATGGACGACCTCACGGGTCAGGTGCGGGCGGTTCAGCGTGTAGAAATGCAGATCCTCCACCCCGCCCCGGATCAGCTTGTCGCAAAGCTGCGTGCACTGGGTCAGCGCCAGAAGCTCCTCGCGCCCGTCGCGGGCGGCGGTGGCAAAGGCCTCGTCCAGCCGCTTCGGGATCGAGGCCCCGCAGCGCCGGGCGAATTTCTTCGCGCCCTCCCACGAGGTGATCGGCAGGATGCCGGGGATGATCGGCGCGTCGATCCCTGCCTTCACGCAGGCATCGCGGAAGCGGAAGAAGGTGTCCGCCTCGAAAAAGAACTGGGTGATCGCGCTCGAGGCGCCCGCGTCGATCTTGCGCTTCAGCCAGGTCACGTCCGACATGGCATCGGCGGCATCCGGGTGCGGCTCGGGATAGGCGCCGACGCGAATCCTGAACTTGCCGGTGCGGGCGAGCTTTTCCACCAGTTCCACCGAATTGGCAAAGCCCAAGGGATGCGGCACGAAGCGCTGCGCCCCCTTCGGCGCATCGCCGCGCAGCGCGACGATCTCGGTCACGCCCGCCGCCGCATAGGCCTCGGCGATGGCCAGCGTCTCGGACCGCGTGGCATCGACGCAGGTCAGATGCGCCGCGACCGGCAGGCCGTAATTGCGATGGATGGTCGAGACCGCCTCATGCGTCAGCGTCCGCGTCGAGCCGCCCGCGCCGTAGGTCACCGAGACGAAGGCGGGCTGCAAGGGCGCCAGCGCCTGCACCGTCTCCCACAGCCGGAACGAGGCGTCCAGCGACTGCGGCGGGAAGAATTCGAAACTGATGCGCGGGGTGGGCATTATGGTCTCCTTCGCTGCCCTCTTGTCGCAGATCGGTCAGCGTGAGACAAATTCATAGTTCTCACGATCTTCATGAGGTTCATTCATGTATATCGAGCTGCGCCACCTGCGCACGATCCGGGCGATCCAGCAGGCCGGGGGCCTTGCGCGGGCTGCCGACATGCTGAACATGACGCAGTCGGCGCTGTCGCATCAGGTCAAGGGGCTGGAAGACCAGGCCGGGATGGAGCTCTTCGTGCGCCGCTCGAAGCCCATGCGGCTCTCGGCGGCGGGCCTCAGGATGCTGCGCGCCGCCGAACGGATCCTGCCCGAGATCGACGCGCTGGAAGAGGAATTCCG
>JBKBVC010000296.1:0-3440 GCA_046289805.1 Tabrizicola sp. | reverse complement strand
TACATCGATTTCCAGGTGGTCGATGCCAGCGCCGAGCTGAGCCGCGAGCGGGATGCAACCTTCGTAACCTTCACCGTGCGCGAGGGGCTGCCCTACAAGATCGGCAAGGTCTCGACCGTGTCGGAGATCGAGGGGCTGGACGCGGCCGAATTCGAGGCAGTGCAGAAGATCCGCACCGGCCAGACCTACAGCCCGCTTCTGATCGACAACAACATCACCCGCATGGAAACGCTGGCCCTGAAGAAGGGTCTGAACTTCGTCCGGGTCGAGCCGCGCATCACCCGCGACTACCGCAACCAGGCGGTGGACATCGAGTTCGCCATCGTCCGCGGCCAGCGCATCTTTGTCGAGCGCATCGACATCGAGGGCAACACGACCACGCTGGATCAAGTGATCCGCCGCCAGTTCCGCACCAGCGAAGGCGATCCCTTCAACCCGCGCGAGATCCGCCAGGCCGCCGAACGCATCCGCGCGCTTGGCTTCTTCGCCGATGCGCAGGTCAACGCCGACCAGGGCTCGGCGCCGGACCAGGTGGTGGTGAACGTCGATGTCGAGGAACAGCCGACCGGATCCTTGAACTTTGGCGTCAGCTATTCGGTCGCGAACGGAACCGGCTTCAACATCGGTTTCTCCGAAACCAACTTCCTGGGTCGCGGACAGCGGCTGTCGGTTTCGATCTCGACGGTCTCGGACAACCAGAACTCCAGCTTCAGCTTTACCGAGCCCGCATTGCTGGGCCGGGATCTGCGCTTTTCTGTCGGGGCCTATTACAAGACCTCGGAATCGGATTACTCGGTCTATGACACGCGCAGCATCGGGTTCAGCACGAGTCTGGGCTTCCCGGTTGGCGAGCAGTCCAATCTGGACCTGAGGATCGGGGTCTCCGACGACAAGCTGTTCAACTACACGGGCAACTCGCCGATCATCATCGCCGAGGAGGCGGAAGGCGCGCGCCGATCGACGTCGGTGGGATACACCTACGAGTTCGACAACCGGATCACGGGCCTGAATCCTAAGGGCGGGGTCCTGTTGCGGTTCGGCCAGGACTTCGCGGGTCTGGGGGGCGACAACAGCTATATCAAGACCACGGCGCTTGCCCTGGCCGAGACCAAGGTCCTGAACGAGGAAGTGACGCTGCGCGCCATCTTCGAGGGTGGCGCGATCACCTCGCTGGGCGGGAACGTCACCCGGGTGACGGACCGCTTCTTCGGCAACGGCAAGATCCGTGGCTTCGAGCCGAACGGGATCGGGCCGCGCGATCTGGGCGCCGCGGATCAGGATGCGCTTGGCGGCAACATGTTTGCCGTCGCGCGTTTCGAGGCCGACTTCCCGCTGGGCCTTCCCGAGGAATACGGCATCACCGGCGGCGCCTTCTTCGACGTTGGCTCGGTCTGGAGCCTCGACAATACTTCCGGTTTCGGCGGCGCCGAGGTGGATGACGGCTTCAACCCGCGCGCCAGCGTGGGCCTGTCGCTGTTCTGGACAACGCCGATCGGCCCGCTGCGGTTCAACTTCAGCAAGGCGATCGTCAAGGAAGACTACGACAGGGAACAGAGCTTCGACCTGACGATCCAGACCCGCTTCTGATGCTGGCCCGGCCGCGCGGACATCGGCGCCTGGGGCTGCGGTCCTGGATCCTTGCCGGCATGATGCTGGTTGGCGTGGCGGCATCGGCGCAGGAGGCCCCGGCACTGGCGCCGATCCTGACACTGGACCAGGACCGCCTGTTCCTGGAATCGGACTTCGGCAAGGCGGTACTGGCCCGAGAGCGGGCCGACACGGCCGCGCTGGAGCAGGAGAACCGCCGCATCGAGGCGGAACTGGTCGCGGAAGAACAGGAACTGACCGACCTGCGGGCGACGCTTTCTGCCGAAGAGTTTTCGGCGCGGGCAGAAGCCTTCGATGCCAAGGTCGAACGGATCCGGGACGAGCAGGATGCCAAGGCCCGACGTCTGACCGAGCGTCGCGATGCCGACCGCAAGGCCTTTCTCGAGGTGGCCGTGCCGGTTCTGGGCGCCCTGCTTGGCGATCGGGGGGCGACGGCGATCCTGGACAAGAACATGGTCATCCTGTCCTTGTCGGCGGTGGACGTGACCGACGAGGCGATCGCCAGGGTCAATGCCGCCCTCGCCAAGCCGCAAGCGCCGGCCCCCTGATCCGGCCGTTGCCTTCCGCGACAACTTGTGCCGTCCTGCACGACTTGCTAGCTAGACCGCAACTGCTTGCGGGCTTTTGCGGACGAAAGGAAGCGAGGATGGATGGAACTGCCGTGACACATGCCGATCTGGACCTGATCCAGCGGATCATTCCACACCGCTATCCGTTCCTCCTGATCGACAAGGTGCGCGACATCGTGCTGAACGACAGCTGCGTCGGCATCAAGTGCGTCACCCTGAACGAACCGCAATTCCAGGGCCATTTCCCCGGCATGCCGATCTTTCCCGGCGTGATGATCATCGAGGCGATGGCCCAGACCTCGGGCGTGCTGGTCGGCCTGTCGATGGATCTGGTGGACAGGAATGCCAAGGTGTTCTTCATGGGCGTCGATGGGGTGAAGTTCCGCCGCAAGGTGGTGCCGGGCGACGTGCTGGAACTGCATGTGAAGGCGCTGCGCGGCGGCGGCCGGGTCTGGAAGTTCGAGGGCCGCGCCATGGTCGAGGGCGAGCTGGCCTGCGAGGCAACCTTCATGGCGATGTTCGACGTGGCGAAGGCCTGAGTCGGGGCATGAGCGTCCATCCCTCTGCCCAGGTCCATCCTACGGCTGTCGTCGAACCCGGCGCGGTGATCGGCGAGGGCTGCGTGATCGGCCCGTTTTCGATCGTCGGGCCCGAGGTGGTGCTGGGTCCGCGCGTCGTGCTGAAGTCGCATGCCGTGGTGACGGGCTGGACCGAGATCGGCGCGGACACGGTGATCTTTCCCTTTGCCACCGTGGGCGAGGTGCCGCAGGACCTGAAATACCAGGGCGAACGGACGCGGCTGATCGTCGGCGCGCGGTGCCGCATCCGCGAGGGCGCGACGCTGAACACCGGAACGGAGGGTGGCGGCGGCGTGACGCGGGTCGGCGACGACGTGCTGATCATGACCGGCGCCCATGTCGGCCATGACGCGCAGATCGGCAACCGGGTGATCCTGGTGAACCATGTTGCCATCGCGGGCCATGTGGTGCTGGGCGATGACGTGATCGTGGGCGGGCTGTCGGGCGTGCACCAATGGGTGCGCGTGGGCCAGGGTGCGATCATCGGGGCGGTGACGATGGTCACCAATGACGTGATCCCATATGGCCTGGTGCAGGCGCCCCGGGGCGAGCTGGACGGGCTGAACCTCGTGGGCCTGAAGCGGCGGGGCGTGGATCGCGCCGGGATCACCGCGCTGCGCGCCGCCTATCAGACGCTGGCGCAGGAGGAGGGCAGTTTCCTCGACCGGGCGCGGAAGCTGGCCGA
>JBKBVC010000295.1:0-3445 GCA_046289805.1 Tabrizicola sp. | reverse complement strand
GGCACGCCGACCTCGGGACCGACCACCGGGATGTCCACCACGAAGGAGCCGATGGTATAGCCGTCGGCCGGAGCGGCGGCGACTTCGGCCGCGCCGGGGAAGGGGCCGCCTTCGGACGGCTTGTTCACCACTGCCGCCGCGACCCCGTATTTCGCCTGGAAGTCCTCGGCGATCATGCGGGTCAGCACGTCCTCAAGGTCGCCGGGCGGGAAGGGCACGACAAAGCTGACGGGCCGGTCGGGGTATTCGGCCAGGGCCGGACCGGCGACGCCCGCGGCAAGCAGGGCAAAGAGGGCAGAGGTGAACTTCGGCATTGACGACCTCCCATCGGTTCATTATTATCAACGACGGTTCAAATATAGCCTGCTGTCCACAGCTGCGTCAACGCTTTTGCCGTCTGGCCGCTTGCCGGGGGCGCCTTCGGGGGGGATCATGTCAAGCACGGTAGCAAAGGCCCTGTCCCTGCTCGACTACTTTTCGGAGTCCGAGCCCGAGATCGGCCTGTCCGAACTTGCGCGCCGTTCCGGGGTGGACAAGGCGACGGTGCACCGGATGCTTTCGGTCATGTGCGACCACGGCCTGCTGGAAAAGCGCGGCGATGCGCGGCTTTACCGGCTGGGGGCGGGGGTGCTGCGCCTGGCGCGGGTGCGCGAGACGGCCTTTCCGGTGTCTGCCGTGTTCCAGCAGTCGCTCGACGCGCTGTCGGCCCAGATCGGCGAGACGGCGCATGCCTCGCTGGTCTCGGGCCGCGCACTGGCCACCATCGGGGTCAGCGAGGCCAGCCGGGGCAGCCGCGTATCGCTGGTCGCGGGCGAGATCCTGCCGTTTCACAGCACGGCCTCCGGCCTTGCGGTCCTGGCCTTTTCGCGCCCCGAGGTGGTGGACCGCGTGCTGGCCGAACCGCTGACGGCGCGGACCTCGCGGACACCGACCGATCCGGGCATAATCCGCGCCCGCCTGCAAGAGGTGCGCCTGACCGGTTATGCCGAGGCCGACCAGACCAACGAGGACGATGTCTATGGCATCGCCATGCCGGTCTTCGATACCGACGGGACCCCGGCCGGAGCGGTCGCCGTCGCCGTGCCGGCACACCGCATGACGAACGACCTGCGCCGCCAGATCATCGCCGCGCTCTTCACCGAATCCGGCAAGCTAACCGCCGGGATCGGTGGCCACTCATCGGCCGACTTCCGCGCCGCTGCGGCCCGGTTCGCTGTCGCCTGAGGTCCTTTCACCTCCTGTCAGCCGCAAGGCCCCGGCATTGCCGGATTGACCAGCGCCTTCGAACGGCGCATCATGTGAACCGCTGGTGTAAATAACGAACCGATATGACCCAGACCGAGATCGACCGCCTGCGTGTCCTGCCCGTGGAGCCCGCCCTGCATGTCGTGGACGGACGCCGGGTCGCGGCCTCGGACGGGGGCACGATGCCCGTCGTCTCGCCCATCGATGGCCGGCAGCTGACCACCTGCGCCCGGGGCACGCGGGCCGATGCCGATGCCGCCATCGCCGCCGCGCGCCGGGCCTTCGACGATGGCCGCTGGTCGGGCCTTTCCCCCGCCGCGCGGAAGAAGGTGCTGCTGAAATGGGCCGATCTGATCGAGGCCCGGGCGCTGGAACTCGCCGTCCTCGGCGTGCGCGAGAACGGGACCGAGATCGGCATGGCGCTGAAGGCCGAGCCCGCCTCGGCCGTGGCGACCCTGCGTTTCTACGCGGAAGCCATCGACAAGCTGACGGGCGAGATCGCACCGACCGATCCCGCCTTCCTTGGCCTTGTCCACCGCGAGCCGGTGGGCGTGGTGGGGGCCATCGTGCCCTGGAATTTCCCGCTGATGATCGGCGCCTGGAAATTCGCCCCCGCGCTGGCGGCGGGCTGCACCATGGTGCTGAAACCGGCCGAGACCGCCTGCCTGACGCTGCTGCGCATCGCCGAGCTGGGGTTGGAGGCCGGTCTGCCCCCCGGCGTCTTCAACGTCGTCACTGGGGAAGGGGCGGTGGTCGGCGCGGCGATTGCCGAGTCGATGAAGGTGGACGTGCTGGTCTTTACCGGCTCGGGCGCCACGGGGCGGCGGCTGATGGAGGCAGCGGCGCGGTCGAACCTGAAGCGGGTCTATCTGGAACTGGGCGGAAAGTCACCCAACATCGTCTTTGCCGATGCGCCGGACCTGGACGAGGCGGCCAGGGTCGCGGCCCACGGCATCTTCCGCAACTCGGGTCAGGTCTGCATCGCCGGCTCGCGCCTGCTTGTCGAACGCGGCATCCACGCCGCCTTTGTCGAAAAGCTCGCCGCCCATGCCGCCGCGATGAAGGTGGGCGATCCGCTGGACCTCGCCACTCAGGCGGGCGCGGTGAACTCGGATCGCCAGCTGCGCCAGAACCTTGCCTTCGTCGAAGAGGCGCGGGCGGCCGGCCGGCAGGTGATCGGCGGCGCGCGGATCCTGGAATCCACGGGCGGCTATTACATGTCGCCCGCCATCGTCGCCGATGCCACGCCCGAAGACCGCGTGTTCCGGCAAGAGGTCTTCGGCCCGGTCGTCACCGTGACCCCCTTCGACACCGAGGCCGAGGCGGTGGCACTGGCCAACGGCACCGACTATGGTCTCGCTGCCGCCGTCTGGACCGCGAACCTGTCGCGCGCGCATCGCATGGTCCGGGCGATCCGCGCGGGGCTGGTGCATGTCAACACCTACGGCGGGTCCGACCTGACAGTGCCCCTGGGCGGGGTGGGCCAGTCCGGCAACGGGCACGACAAGTCGCTGCACGCCTTCGACAAGTTCCTGAACCTCAAGACCGCCTGGGTGAAACTGTGAGCCGCGCCCTCGTCCTCGACTTCGGCGGGGTGATCTCCAAGACCCTGTTCGAGACCCATGCGCTCTCCGAGGCTGCGCTGGGCCTGCCCCCCGGCACGCTGACCTGGCGGGGGCCCTTCGATCCGGCCTCGGATGCGCCCTGGCGGGCGATGCAGGCGGGCGAGATGACGGAACGCGACTACTGGGCCTTGCGCATGCGCGAGACGGCCGCGCTGGCGGGCGAGGCGTGGTCCGAGTTTGCCCAGTTCGTCGGCCGAGTCCGGGGCGCGGACCCGGCGGCGGTGATCCGGCCCGAGGCGCTGGCAGCCATCGCGCGGGCCAGGGCCGCGGGGCATCGGCTGGCGATCCTCTCGAACGAGCTCGACCTGTTCTACGGCGCCGACTTCCGGGCGAAACTGCCCTTCCTTGCCGATTTCGACCTGATCGTGGACGCCACCCATACCGGCATCCTGAAACCCGACCCCCGCGCCTTCCGGCTGGTCACCGAGGGTCTGGGCCTGCCGCCCGCGGCCTGTGTCTTCGTGGACGACCAGGCCAGGAACCTGAAGGGCGCCGAGGCGCTGGCCATGCCCTTCGTCCATTTCGACGTAACCCGCCCAGGCGATAGCTACGCCCGCGCGCTTGCGCTTCTGCAA
>JBKBVC010000294.1:0-3472 GCA_046289805.1 Tabrizicola sp. | reverse complement strand
CAACAAGCTGGCGCTGAACGCCGGCTGGGACCTCGAGCTGCTGGCGGTCGAACTCGGCGACCTGCAGGGCTTCGATTTCGACCTGATGCTGACTGGTTTCTCGGACGACGAGCTGTCGAAGCTGCTGGCCGAGAAGACTGAGGGCCTGACCGATCCCGACGAGATACCGAACCCTCCGGAAATTCCGGTGAGTTCCCCCGGCGATGTCTGGCTGCTCGGCAAGCACCGGCTGGTGTGCGGTGACAGCACCGATGCCGACATCGTGGCCAAGGCGTTGAACGGCATCACGCCGCACCTGATGGTCACCGATCCGCCCTACGGCGTGGAATATGACCCGGCCTGGCGGGAGAAAGCGGGCGTTGCTGCCAGCGGCTCGGCCAAGGGCAAGGTGCTGAACGACGACAAGGCCGACTGGCGCGAGGCCTGGGCACTGTTTCCGGGCGACGTCGCCTATGTCTGGCACGCCGGCCTGTTCGCCGGCGTGGTCGGCGACAGCCTTGCCGCCAGCGGCTTCCAGCTCCGCTCCCAGATCATCTGGGACAAGGGCCAATTGGTCCTCTCGCGCGGCGATTATCACTGGGAACATGAGCCCTGCTGGTACGCCGTGAAGAAGGGCGCCAAGGGGCACTGGGCAGGCGATCGTAAGCAAACGACCGTCTGGCACATCGCCAAGCCCAAGAAGAACGAGACAGGTCACGGCACCCAGAAGCCGGTCGAGTGCATGAAGCGCCCGATCGAGAACAATTCCAGCCCCGGCCAGGTGGTCTACGAGCCGTTTTCAGGCTCGGGCACCACCATCATTGCCGGCGAAATGACCGGCCGTTCGGTCCACGCGATCGAGCTCAACCCGGCCTATGTCGACGTGACCATCAAGCGCTGGCAGGATTTCACCGGCCAGGCCGCGACCCTCGAGGGTGACGGCCGAACCTTCGATGAAATAGCGGGAACAGCAACCGACAAAGAGGTGGAAGCAGCCTGATGCGATCAGGCGGCCGCCAGAACCTCATCGACGATGATGTCGTCAGCATGAGCCCGGGCCAGGGCCATGTCATAGGCGGTCTGCATCCGCATCAGCGTATCGGCCTTGATGCCGAAAGCCTTCTCGAAACGGATGGCCATCTCGGCAGACAGGGCCGCGCGGCCGTTGAACAGGTTGCTCAGCGCCTGCCTCGACACGTGGAAGCTGGTCGCCAACCGGTTGATGCTGATGCCATGCGGCTCGACGACTTCGCTCTTCAGCCAGTCGCCCGGGTGAACCGCCAGCGAGGGGTGCATGGTCAGGGCCATCAGTGGTAGTCCTCCAGGTCCAGTTCGGCGATGCTGTGCTCATCGAGCTTGATGAAGGTCAGGCGCCAGTTTCGGGTAACGGTCATTGCCCAACGCCCGGCCTTGTCGCCGACCAGCTCGTGCAACCCGTAATTGGGCGGCACAGCGAGTTCATCAAAGCTGGCAGATGCATCGATAAACGCCAGCATCTTGCGGAGACGGTTCACATCGCCCACCAGGCCCTTCGCGTTCCCGGTCTCGAAAAACCGGCGCAGGCCCTTGTGGGAAATGCTCTCGATATCCATGCCTTCATATGTCAAGCGCTGCTTGACATGTCAAGTGATGCTTGTCGGATCGGTAGGCGCTTTCCGGACTCCCACAAACAACCGCGGTAACAACGTGCATGACATGGCTCTATCTCCCCCCGGATACGATCCGGGGCGAGATGACGCATGTCTGCACGGCCTCTCCCTGTGCGCCGGCGCTGGCGGGCTCGATCTCGGCCTCCACATCGCCTGTCCCGGATATCGCACTGTGGGTTACGTCGAGCGGGAAGCCTTCGCAGCAGCCACTCTCGTGGCGCGGATGGCAAACAAGGCCCTGGATCCGGCACCTGTATGGGACGACATTACCACCTTCGACGGCCGGCCATGGCGCGGCCTCGTGGATATCCTCACTGCGGGCTACCCGTGCCAGCCATTCTCGGTTGCCGGACGGCGCCTCGGCGAAGCTGATCCGCGCCATCTCTGGCCGCACGTCGCCCGCATCATCCGCGAATGCGATCCCCCGATCATCTTCCTCGAAAATGTCGCCCATCATCTGCGCCTCGGATTTCCCGAGGTCGCCCGAGAACTGGTCGGCATGGGCTACGTCCTTGCGGCAGGACTGTTTACGGCGGCGGAAGTCGGCGCACCGCACCGGCGCGAGCGCCTGTTCATCCTTGCAATGCGCGAAGGTGACGAGCTGGCCGACGCCGCAAACCGGCAGCTTTCGCAGTCGGGGCGGCACCCGGAAACACGAGAAGGGTCTGGATCGGATGGCGCGGGACTGGCCGACGCCCGCCGACGCCCAAGGCAATTACGGGCGGTGCGAATTCGAAACGCGCGGAACGGGGAGCCGGTGGCCCGGACCTGCAGGAGGTTGCGGTCCAGTGGCCGACGCCGATGGCCAGCGACGGGGGCAAACCGAGTGCGGGCAACCGCAGGACGGCGGACCTTACCCATGTGGCGGCCATATGGATGACCCCGACGGCCCGGGACTACAAGGATGGTTCGACCAGTCTTGCCAATGTGCCGGTGAACGGCCTGCTTGGCCGCCAGGTCCTGACGACACCGCCGCGTGGGTCAGATACCTCGGATACGCGCCGGACCTTGAACCCGCTGTTCGTCGAGGCGCTGATGGGCTGGCCCACCGGGTGGACCGGCTTCGACTTTGCGGAAACGGAGTGGTCCCCCTGGTTGCGGCGCATGCGCTGCGAACTCTCGCGTCTGAACTCGTCCGGCATCGGAGCAGCCAAGGTATGACGGATGAAGCCCGGAACGAAACCAAAACCGACCCATCTGAAGCTGATAGAGGGTAATCGCGGCAAGCGCCCGCTGAACCGAAAGGAGGCCGCTGTGCCTGCGGCACTGCCGGTACCGCCGCCCCATCTGACCGCTGACGCGCTGGAGGAATGGAACCGGGTCGCCGTCTGGCTGCACCGGATCGGCCTCCTGTCCGAGGTCGATCGCGCGGCACTCGCCGCCTACGCGCAGGCATACGGCCGCTGGGTCCAGGCCGAGCGCGCGATCGCCAAGATGGCCGAGAAGGACCAGCTGACCGGCGGCCTGATGATCAAGACGTCCAACGGTAACGCCATCCAGAACCCGCTGGTCGGCACCGCTAACAAGGCCGCTGCGGACATGATGCGTTACGCTGCAGAATTCGGGATGACGCCCAGTGCCAGAAGCAGGATCTCAGCCGAGGCGACGTCGGAAGGCGCCGACCCCGCCGACCGCTTCTTCAGCTGACCGGACGACCGACTACGCCGGCGCGGTTGTTGCCGGCGAGATCATTGCCGGACCGCAAGTGCGCAATGCCTGTCGCCGACACCTCGACGACCTCAAGCGCACCGACGGGATCTGGTTCGATCTCGAAGCGGCCAACCCCGCCTTCGGGTTCTTCGAGGAGGGGCTGAAGCTCTCCGAAGGCCAGTTCGAGGGCCAGC